>JBGCFJ010000222.1:0-16968 GCA_045106885.1 Saprospiraceae bacterium | reverse complement strand
TTTTTCCCTTCTAAGAAACTCAAAAAATGCGTCCATAATCCATTATGCAAGCATTTTTTGAATTCCTTAGAAGAAAAATTGACTGGTCTAACTGGCTAATTATTTTCTCCACTTTGCCTAAGTAATACGACAAAAATAAACTAACATCTTTTACTTGGACGAGCATCGCTTATTTTTACCACAGAGGAACGAAATACACAAAGGGCACAGCGTTTTTTTTGACGAGTATAGTTTAATTTGTTAGCAGAAAGTTGTTAGCTTATTTTTGTCTGAGTACTTAATGAATATTAGATAATCAGAAAGAAAATTGATACCTAGAAAGAAATGAGAGGTCAGACCGTTTATTACATAAACTGTCGGCAGTCAGATTGAATAAATGTAAATTTCTGACATTCAGTTGGTTGCCTGTATTTAATCTGACTTCTCAATGAATAAATGAGAAGATGAATAAATGAGTAAATGGGTCGCATTCTGACCTCCAAAAAACATCAGTTTATTAGCTGACGCGCTAAATTCATAAATCTTTGACAAGTATTATTTTATGGAGTTGTTCGTTACTGTAGAACCACTAGCAACCTGCAACTAGCAACTTTAAAATTACTGATTATAACGTTTTGCGGTGAACCTGTCCCAGCGGGACAAAATGTTGGTAGAAAGCGATGTTTCAAGCATTCCAAATGTGCCTTTAGGTACATTATGTCTAACATTCCGTACCTAAAGGCACGGTAAAATCAAAATAGCCCCAAATCTGCTACCGACATAAAACCCCTAAAGGGGTTAATTGGAGTAATCACCGCAATCTGTTACAATCAGTAAAATTTATTTACGAACTATTCTACTCGTCTTTATTTCATACACTATTCTCAAATCCTAAACATCTGTTTCTGTTTGTTCAGTCGCCTCACTTTCTACGGTAACCTTAAAAGGAGAATTTTCTCGATGGTCTTTGATTAACAACCAACCTAAATAACCACCTATAATAATGGTTACTAAACCGAAGCCCATCAACCAATCGTAATATTGTTGTAAAATAAAGAAATCGTACACCCCATGAATAAAGACCGCAATGGCAAATCCGACGCCAATTAAGCGCCATTTATTGGTATGAAACTTAGCTAAACCGATAAAATAGCCCATAAAAACAGCAAATATCGCATGTGCAGGTACGGCGGTAAAAGCCCTTACCAAAATGGTATCCATCCCATAATTATAAGCATAGATTACATTTTCGACTACCGCAAATCCCATCCCAACCATTATGCTATAAACAATGCCATCCATCGGTTCATTAAAAAAAGGACGAGGATAAGGGTAGACTAATAGCATCACTATTTTCACCAATTCTTCACTAAAAGCCACTACGATAAAAACATAAATTAGTAAAAAACCAAAATTAGCGGTGCTATCCAAGCCTAATTTGGACGCCAACATTTGAATGCCCACCGCAGGTAAAGCACTTAGCATCCCTAAGCCAAAGGTTATTAATAAAGGTATGGCGCCTTCTTTCTCGTGTTTGTCTAAGAAGTAAATTAGCCCACAAATTAAAAGGCCTGGAAGAATGGCTGCTAATATTAGTACTATATTCAAAATGGTAGTAGTTTGGTTTACGGATAATTTAGTCGATTTCAGAGACGCTTTTCCCCACGAATTTTATTTCCCCACGAATTTTAAATTATGCTACGACAAAATCAATGAATCTATTTAATATCCCTACGGTCTTTAATGGGGCTTCAAACATACTCATGTGTCCGACATTTGGTAATATATGGATATCTGATGTGTTTGGTAAAAACGTTTGATTTAAACTATTTTCAGCGGGAATGGCAATATCATTTTCTCCGATAATAAAACAGACGGGCACACGACTACTTTTCAAAACGGCTTGATTATCAGGTCTATCTCGCATGGCTTTCAATTGATTAATCGTACCTTCTGAAGGTATTTGACTAGCAAAATCAATCAACTTTTGGATAACTGCCTCATTATCTTTTAGATACTCTTTGGCAAATAACATTGGCATTAAGCCTTTAAAATAAGATTCACTACCATGCTTATTTACAAAATCAATGGCTTTGTTTCTACCCTGCTTCTTTTCTGGGGTATCTGCATTAGGTTGAGAATGAAATAAACAATACCCCAATAATTTTGCGGCATATAATTTGGCGAAAGCAAGGGTAATATATCCGCCCATAGAATGTCCAACCATGATACACTTTTCAATTCCTTCAGCCATTAACACCGCATTGACTACCTTTGCCTTTCGTGCAATACTTGCCTCCATTACCGCAGAATCCCCCGCATTTGGTAAGTCAATCGTCAATACCTGATAATCAGAAAAATAGGCAGTATATTTTGACCACATTTGACGATTTTCGCCAAAACCATGTAAAAAAACTAAAGTTGTCCCCTTTCCTTTTAAGTCGTAGGCAATTTTGTGGTTATAGTAATTAATATGTTTCATAAATTTTATTTGAGTTGTTTGCTTTAGCAGTTGTCGGTTGTCGGTTGTCGGTTGTCGGTTAATTAAACGCTTTATCATAAATTGGGGCTAAAGTACGCCAATCGTAATGTTTAACAAAACTTTGAGTGGATTGCTTCCGTATTTCGTCGATATTTAAAATGGCATTTTTTAATAATTGGTAAAATTCGTTTTCACTTTCGTAGAAAAAGGGAGCATGATTCGAAAGCGGTACATGTTCGGGATAAGATAAACGATTGGGCAAGATGGGAAAGCAATTACAATACATCGCTTCCACTACACTTTGTCCGAAAAAATCTTGATTATTACTGATGGGTAAAATATCTGCTTTCCAAAGCCATTTGGCGTAGTCTTCAAACTGCTTGGCTTTTCCAAATTGTACTATTTCTGTGGTTAAATTCTTTTTTGCTTTTAGAAATATAGCTGGGGCATTTTTATAATGTTTCCCTAACACAGCGACTCGAAAACCAATTCCTTCCGCCTTTAGACGAAATAAGGCATTAAAAAAACTTGTTGGATTCTTGTCGTATTCCCAGCGATGATTCCATATTAACAATGGCAATTCCATTTTTTCTACTACCTCAAACTTGTTGAATCCTTGCAAATCTACTCCTAAATATAGGGTTTTACTCTTCGCTGTAATGCTTTTAATATTCTCAAGTTCTTGATAATCTGGAAATTGGTCTAAAAAAGTCGGTAAAGCGGATAAAAAAGATTGCCGATGATAATTCGAATTAAAAAATACTTTATCTGCCGCCAAAGCACTTGTATAATTTTTAAACCCATATTGGTTGTCTCTTTTTAAATCTATATCGGGGTCTGTTGCGGACCAAGGGTAGGTGATTTGATTTTCATGGAAATAAATTGCTGTTGGTATATGGGCAGATTTGATTCGAGTTAAGCCTAAAAAAGTAGCAAAATCTAACATATCTGTCCCAACAATTAAATCTGGCTGAAAATCCAATTTTAAAAACTGATTCGCCAAAGAAACTGCCCCGCTATGCATCCGCCATTTCCAATGTCTGCCAGGTAGGGATAAAATTTTTATTTCATGCTGACTAAACCGTTGCCATCCTTCTGCCCAAGATTGGTGGCTCCCAGTAAAAAACGGTTCTAACAGCAAGATTTTTTTCATAAATTGTAGTTTATCCCTAAAAGAATTGTCTTTATCTAATTTTTTGCTCCAAATTAAGTATTTTTCTTTTATTTGGAGCAATATAAGGAACAAACGACCAATTGATTTAAATTTCATTCCATTTAAAGTAAATTATATTTGGTAACTTTATTGGTCGGAAAAGGTTTACCCTATTAGTATTCTAGCTGAAACAAAGTATTTTATTTAAAACGAATTTCACAACTATAATAGTCGTATGAAGAAAAAAGGTGTAGCCTTTGTATTGGCATTTTTTTTAGGAGTTTTTGGTGTTCATCGCTTTTATTTAGGACAACGAAAACTGGGGATGATTTATCTCGCCATCTTTTTGGTAGGGTTTATTCATATTACTACTTTTGACCATTATAATGGTCCTCCCCTCTTTGCGATTACCGCTATTATTGCATTTATTGATAGTATACTTTTTCTAGCGATGCCAAAAGAAGAATTTAATACTAAATATAATGAAGGTCAAACTGCCTATGCTGCAGTAAATACTAAAAGGCCCGCTAAACAAAATTTCAGGCATAATAATCGGAAAAGAAAAGGGCGAGTTGGAGGAACAAGAACGAATCCTTATAAAGTTAGTGGTTTAGAAAAGTACAAAGATTATGATTACCCAGGGGCGATTAAAGATTTCAAAAAAGCATTAGATGAACGATATGACGACCCTGCGGTCCATTTTAACTTAGCTTGTGCCTATTCTATTATGGAAGAACCAGATAATGCTTTTTTTCATTTAGATAAAGCGGTAGAATATGGTTTTGATGATTTTGATAAAATTCAAGACCACGATGCTTTAGCTTATTTAAGGACCTCTGCCGAATTTGAACAATTTGCCGCTAATAATTATAGAAAGACCGCACAAATAACTGCCCCAAAAGAAGATTTATTGAGCACGCCTCCCCCAATGCCCATTCCTTTAATGGATGGTGATATTTTAGAAAAAATTGCCAGTTTAGGAGAATTGCGGGATAAAGGATTTTTGACAGAAGAAGAGTTTTCTATGCAAAAGAAACGATTATTGGAGAAGTAGTGCAGTTAGCAGTTAGCAGTTAGCAGTTAGCAAAATTAAAATTATTGAAACTTAAAAATAGACTATTGAGAGGCTTTTTCAATGGTCTATTTTTATGGTACAATTTGAACTAGCCTCCAACAAAAGCGTTGATTGTAAGTCAATCTTTTCCTTTTATTAAAGTTAATCAAGTCATGCCAAAAATAACCAAAGTCTCCTTCAAAAATAATACGGGTTACGAATTATCCGCTCGTTTAGAATTACCTATTGACCAACATCCTGTAGCTTATGCTATTTTTGCGCATTGTTTTACTTGTAGCAAAAATGTCAGGGCAGCCAGAAGTATTAGTCAATGTTTAACGAAAAGAGGCATTGCCGTTTTACGCTTTGATTTTGCAGGTTTAGGCGATAGTGAAGGTGATTTTTCGGATACTAATTTTACCTCTAATGTAGCTGATCTAATTGCAGCAGCCGATTACTTGACAGAAAACTTAGTAGCGCCTGCTGTTTTAATTGGGCATTCTTTAGGAGGTGCAGCGGTTTTGGCAGCAGCACCTGATATTCCATCTGTAAAGGCAGTAGTCACCATTGGTGCGCCCGCAGAACCTGCCCACGTACAGCATTTAGTACAATCTGCTAGTCATGAGATTGAAGCCAATGGACAAGCAAGAGTGCATATTGGACAGCAAAGTTTTAATATTAAAAAACAATTTTTAGAAGATATTCAACAGACAACGCTTAAAAATAAAATCAATCGTTTAGGAAAAGCTTTGTTAGTTTTACATTCACCACAAGATCGAATTGTAGCGATTGATAATGCGGAAAAAATTTATACCGCTGCTCGACATCCAAAAAGTTTTATTTCTTTAGATGGTGCAGATCATTTATTAACAAAAAAAGAAGATGGGCATTATGCTGGCGAAGTAATTGCGAGTTGGGTGAGTCGATATTTAGATAAACCCGCAGAAAATATTTTGAGAAGTAATTCCCAAGTAGCTGTTCGATTAAATGCTGCCGATGCATTTACGAGTGAAGTTAAATCGGGCAAGCATTACTTTGTAGCAGATGAACCCGAAAGTGTTGGTGGTAATGATTTTGGTCCTTCTCCTTATGAATTGGTTTCTTCTGGTTTGGGTGCTTGTACGGTAATGACTTTGCACATGTATGCACGGCGAAAAAAATGGGATTTAAAAGAAGTAACGGTACATATTGACCACCATAAAAATTATGCAGAAACATTAGTTGCTGATGGTAGAAAACCACAAAAGATTGATGTATTCAATAAATATATTACCTTAGTTGGCGATTTAGAGGAGACTCAGAAAACTCGTTTATTGGCTATTGCGGATAAATGTCCTGTGCATCGGACTTTGCATGGCGAGGTTGCTGTTGTTACTAAATTGGTAGACTAATGACATTGGGGATTTGGCAAAAAATAACCTACGCAACAACACTATATGTTTAAAAAAATAATTCGTGGGGCTGGATAATTCGTGGGGGAATTTCGTTACTAATTTCCCCCACGAATTATCCAACCCCACGAATTTACATAGGTTATTTTTTTCGTTTCCCCTTGAATTCTTTAGACAATAAAATCTGTTGGTACTAATTTTTCCCAACAGATGTTATTGCTCAACGGATTATTATTTATTTTTGGCTATGGGCCTAAGGTTGCAGGTATCGGGTGTCAGGTTAGACGCAAATACCCGATTGACAGATAATAACAATTGAGTTATAATCAACTATTTACAACACTAGACGGATAGCCTTATTTTTAACGGACTATTTGATAATCAAATAACGATGGGTCGATTCAATAAAGATATGAAAACGAAAGATTTACCTATTCCAAATCTAGGGCTAACAGAAATTGCGCTTTTGCAGGTGCTTTTTTACGCCGTTTTTTGGTTAATGAGCGACTATACCGCCACCTTGCTAACGCTTGTTCTTCCTATCATTTTCTTATGCTTATTGATTATCAGTTTAGCTGCGGAAGTCATTGATAAAGATAGGCTATCCAAAACACCTCGTTGGTATTTTAAATTTATGCTTATTTCTATTATCGTGCCTATTCTTACAGCTATTGTTTTTGTGATGGCGCTTGGCGCTAATTTTGATTGGACGAAGTTGTAAGCTACTACTCCAAGTCATTCGAATAAGCTTATAATAATGATTCCGGATCTATCCCTAATTCTTTTAGTTTAGCCGCCAATAAAGCTGTTTTTGCCTTTTCTTCTTTGACCTTTGTCTTTTCTTCTTCGACTTTTGCCTTTTCTTCTTGAATTTTCACTTTCGCTTCCTGAATTTTCACTTTTCCTTCCTGAATCTCTATTCTCGCAGACTTTACATCCGCTATCGCTTCTCCATAAGATAAAAAAGGACTTCCATTAGGATGGAATAATTCTAAGGTCGCACTTGTCCAAAATAATCTAAATTTTAATAAAGGACTTGTCCAATTATTCGTTTTAATACGAACTAGTTTATCTCCCTCTCGATTATATATTTCTAATTTATTAAAATCTGGGTCATAGACATAATATTCAATTACTTCGTATTTTTCATACCAAAGCAATTTTTTAGCCATTTCCTTTTTTGTATTACCAGGTGATAATACTTCAAAGACAATTTGCGGTGCAAGATGGTCTTCTCGCCATTGTAGATAGGAGTTTCTATCTCCTTTTGGTCTACCAATAGCGACCATTACGTCGGGAGCTACCCGAATTTTATTTTTGCCTTCAACTGGATACCATAATAAATCCCCTGCTACAAAGATATTTTTGCCAGCAGTTGTTTCTTCTAAACCATTTTTAATAAAGGTAATCCAGTTCCATTGGCGGGTATTGTCTGCCATAGGTTTTCCGTCTGACGAGGGGTACTTAATGTGTAGTTTTGAATGAATTGGAACTGTCATCAAACAAATTTAATTAAAAAAATGGAATAAAAGTATTATACTAACGTATTTAAAATTACGTCAATTATTTGATTTTTGCAAATCAACTCGATTTAGCTCCCCAGATTCAAATCACTTCTTAATCAACTCCAATCCTTGCACTTTCCCCTTCTCCATAGCAGAAACCCCACTTTCCATCCATTGAGGCATCGCAGTCCCTTTCAAATAATGGTCAAAATATTGCTGCATCCGAATATTAAAATCTTTTCGGTTGGGTAATTTAACAGGCCAATGTGGTTCGCCATTATAATTTAATAACCAAGCTGGTTTGCCTAATCTTCTTAATGCAACAAAGTATTCAATACCTTGATACCATGGTACCGCAGAATCTTTATCATTATGCAAAATTAGCACAGGCGTATCCGTTTTATATAATTCAAAAATAGGAGAGTTTTCAATATAGCGATCTCTGTATTCCCAGATAGTTCCGCCAATTCGACTTTGGGTATGTTCGTACTGAAACATTCGACTCATTCCACTACCCCATCGAATACCTCCATAAGCAGAAAACATATTGACTACTGGCGCGCCACTTTCCGCACATTTAAATAGGTTTGTTTTGTTCAATAAATGCGCAATTTGGTATCCGCCCCAGCTATGTCCTTGCACACCGATATTTTCGGCATCCACGAAGCCTTCTCTGATTAATGCTTGTGTCCCTGAAACAACTGCATTATAGCAACTCTTTCCAGGATACCCTATTTCATAAGGAATATCAGGATTGAAAATGATATAACCTCGACTGGTATAAAATGGGTAATTAATGGTGGAACGTCCCGCTGATGGCGCTCTATGGCGGTATAATCCATGAGAATTTCGCTCATAGAAATTCACAATCATTGGGTATTTTTTAGTCGGATCAAAATTTTCTGGCTTGGCTAATAAGCCTTGCAATTTTTGCCCATCTAAAGAAGTCCATTCATATAATTCCATTGTTCCCCAAGCATAGTCCGTTTGTTGAGGATTGGCAATACTAATTTGTTTGGCATCATTGAAGGAGTCGTCCGTATAAAACAAATCCGGGAAAGTATTATAGTTGCCTCTTCTAAAAAGCAGTTTATTCGCATTTTTTGCTTTGTAAATACGGCGCGTATAATCATATCCTCCAATCATTAAATTGGTGGTTACCCCTCTTTGCATATCTAAGTAACTATAACCACTTTCTTTAGTCGTTTCATCAAAAACATGTAGTAATAACTTAGATTTAGCGTCAATTGACCGAGCTTCTCTATCTAATGAGATATATCGGTATCGCCATTTTTTAGCCCTTCCATTCGTTAAATTGACTGCTGGTGCAATTCCTTTAGGGTCTATCTTCCAAATATCGTAGCGGTCATTGATTAAAATAAATTGGTCATTTTCTGTCCATCCTGCAATGCTATAATGATAAGGATCCATCGGGCGATCATTCAATTCATCATAAAATGGATTTTTGTCATTATTCGTTAATTGTATCGTCTTTTTAGTCCTTAAATCATAAGCGAACCAAGCAGAATCTGCTGGTAAATAAGCATAGGCAAATTTCGCTTTTGGAGACAATCTTGGACTGCCTTTAATGCCTTGACCAATCAATTCTTTCTGTCCCGTTTTGGTATCAATAATATATAAATCTTTTCCTGCTGGACCACCTTCCCAGGAAGTTACTTTTTCGTAAGGTTTGGCATTATAACCTAAGGCTTTTGTTGCATTTCCTTCATCTCCTGTGCGAATTTCAGGCATATCTATAGCACCTAACTTAACAAATCTTCCACTATTTGGATGCCAGACTACGTCATAAGCTCGCTTTTCTTCTCGTTTTTGTCGTACTTTCTGTTGTGGATGTAATTGGGCGTCATTCCAATGCCAAACCTCGACTTTCACCATTTCTTCTTCCAATAAAGTGCTGTCTTCTAGAATGGGTTTTGGAGACATGCCAAAAAATAATTGCTGTCCATTTTGCGAGAAATCGGGCGTTTCGTGTTCATTTATTATCCATTCTTGTGGTAGGAAAGTCGCTGAATTGTTCGCTATTATGTTCGCTGAATCTTTTCCATTTTTCCAATAAACCAATTCAAATGGAGCAATCTCAGCGTTAGTTGTATCAAAGTTAGCTAAGAAAGCTACTTGATTACCCAGTTCATCCATGACCATTCGTTTATAGTCTCCCTCCCCTCGAAATAATGGTTTAGTCCTTTTTTTATCCAACTCATATAAATATACTCCATTTAAAAAAGTAGAATCATTGCCTGTCGTCTGAAATAATAATTTCTGCCCTTTCTCGGCTAATTGATAATTCACCACATAAGGAAAAATTGTTTCTGCTCCCGTCGATAAATTTCGAATCACTAACTTAGACCCATTGGCGCCACTTTCTTCTTTAGGTTGCTTCACTTTCTTTCTTTTTGCTCCTTTTACCGCAGTCGTATCTTTTTTAATTTTAATACTCGTAGGTATTTCTTCTGCTTCTTTTTGATAAACGAGATAACCTGCCCATTCTTTAGGTACTTTAAAGGATTTCACCATCGGAATCCTTTCCGTTTTCCCTGTTTCCACGTCAAAAATTCCCAAGCTATCCTTGGGTAAATCTGCCTTTTTCACCTTGTCTAATTTCATCAAGCGTAGACTATCTTTATGCGGCTTTATTTTAAATAAAACAAATCGACTATCTGCACTTATTTTTGCATTTTCTCCTCTCGCAATAATAGCAGACACTTCTTTCTCAGCCATGTAAACACGTAATACGCCATCTCCTTCTTCTCCTTTCAATTGGTAAATGACACAATTTCCATCGTTAGAAATTTGCGTGTTATTAATTCGTTTCCAAGTTACCAACTCTTCATGCCCTAGCATTTTTTTGCCCGATTTTTGAGCAAATAAAATAAATGGCACACATTGAATGAGGATTATCTGTAAAATTCTTTTTATCATCGCAGATTGGTTAATTTAGATTAGAGAGTAGAGATAAGAGAATAGAGATTGAAAAAGTATAGGAATAACTAATTTCTGTGATTTTGATATCAACTAGAAGTTAAAATCTCTATTCTACTAAAAAGTAAGATGAAGGTACAATAAATATTAATATTTGAAAAAATACGTTCCTTTTTTAATATGACACTGTCTCAAAAATCACAAACGATATTGCCTTTTTGCTTGTACTGCTGCCTATTTACTTGGTGGGTGAGTGACCATGCCTTTTTTTGGGATACAGTTCAACTGGCATCTAAACACGCCCATTGGTATTATGAACAAGGCTTTCAATCCTTCTTTTTACCAACGTCGATTAATAGTGGTCATCCGCCTATTTTTGGGATGTATCTCGCTTTCTGCTGGCTATTATTTGGAAAATCATTGCTTGTCAGTCATTTTTCGATGCTCCCTTTTTTACTGGGTATTATATGGTTACTTTATGAAATCGGTAGCTATTTCAATAATGAATCCAATGTTAAATACCTTATACTCCTTGTACTTATTGACCCTTTTTTTGTTTGTTATTGTATCTTAGTTAGCCCAGACATCGTGCTTATTTTTGCTTTTTTGTGGTGCATTTATGGTATTTTAAAAGTTAATTATTTCATCATTATTTTTAGCACCATTTTATTGGGATTAATTAGTATGAGAGGAATGATGGTGACCTTTAGTCTTTATATTTGGTGGTGCTTTAAGCGTATTTTTCTACAAAAAACGTTTGTTTATAGTGTTCAGAATATCCTTAAAATTTTATTCAACCATATACGCCCTTTTCTCCCTGCTGGTTTGATTGCCAGTGCCTTTTTAGTGGTTCACTATCTTCATTTTGGCTGGATTGGCTATCATCATGATTCACCGTGGGCAGGTAGTTTTGAATCTGTTGACTTTATGGGTTTTCTGAAAAATATTGGGATTCTCGGTTGGCGATTTTTAGATTTTGGCCGCTTATTCTTATTGGGTGGTCTAAGTTGGTTGTTATTTAAGGTTATTAGAAATTTTGACTTGGCAAAAACTAGCAAAACGGTTCAATTAATTAGCCTAATTTGTATTTTAAGTATCCTTTTAACGCCCTCTTTATTATTACACAAAGGCTTATTAAGTCATCGTTATTTATTGCCCATTACCTTGACAATTACCTTTCTGTTTTATCATTTATGTTTTCAAATCATCGTTTCTAAGCAAGTACAAAAAGTAGTTTTCAGTATTGCTTTTATAGGCTTATTAACGGGTAATTTATGGATTTATCCTAAACATATTGCCCAAGGTTGGGATGCTACCTTGGCACATGTACCTTATTATCACTTACGCAAAAAAATGATTGCTTATATTGAAAAACAGCAAATTTCTCCAACAAAAATCGGGACGGTTTTCCCTAATATTGGTCCTTATGAAATTTATGATTTAAACGAACAACAAACAGGTTTTGTAAAAAAGAATTTCGAGACGAATGAGTACTTTTTTTATGCGACTGTTTTTAATGATGTTTCGGATGAAGCCTTGAGGGACTTGGCTACAAACTGGGAAATTGTTCAGCAATATGAGTCTTTTGGGGTTGTTGTTATATTGTATAAAAAGGATTAAATATACCACAACCCAGAGCACTGTAAATGTATCACGGATAAAAGGCATCTCGGATGTAACACAGCTTACAGAGCTGATTACCCCTATCTTTTTCAAGACGAAAAGTCGTCAATCTGGGTAGAAATATTGTCAATTTGCAAGAATTTCTCCCCCTTTGAAGGGATGTTATTGGATAAATTTAAGGGAGACATCCCCCTAACACCCTGCAAAGACAGGGCTATTAAGTTCTAATTTGCAAATTTCAGAGGATTTATTTTTTGTACGAAATTTAAGAATTTGCACGATTTTTCCCCCTTTGAAGCAGGGGTGATTGGTTCTATTAATTTTCGAATCATGCTGGTGAGGACTTGCAGTCCGCAACCTATATTAGCTCGCCTCTGGCGAGTATTAGTACCTAAAACGCTCGCCAGAGGCGAGCAGGATAGAGGTTGCGGACAAAATGTCCTCACCAGCAGTCTCCATTTTTTAGAACCAATCACCCCTGCCTCAAGGGAGCTAATTCATCATCTTTAGTAAAAAAATTGAAAATGTCCATCATTGCCATCGTAGCAGTTGGTTCATCGCCATGCATTTGTGACCAAAGCAAGACTTTAGTAGTCCCAGTACCAATTTTTACTTGATAAATAGCACGACCTTCCATAGATTTTCTTGCCTTCGATACAATAAAAGGGGCTGCTAACCTTTCTATTAATGGAATAATATCTTGATGTTTGAATCTACGATGGGTAACTCGTTTCTTTATAAGTTTCATAGGCTTGATTTAATTGTTCAGAAAAAGATTGACCAAAAATGATAGTTGGAAAGAAAAGCATAAAAAAGAGGAGACGAGTACTTAAATTCATAGATTCGGTTAATTATGTCTAAAAAAGACGAATGAACAGAAGTGGTGAGATAGTTGTTTCGGTAAAAATAAACTACTTTTGGCGTTCTAAATTGCTTGTCATTTAATAATAATGAATTTAAATATTTTATACCATTTTGGTCGTTACCTAACTTTGATGAGAACGACTTTTTCCAAACCGGAAAAATTTTCCATGTATTGGAAGGAAACCATGCGCCAAATGAATGATATTGGCATTGGTTCTCTAGTTATTGTGGGCCTAATTGCTATTTTCATCGGTGCGGTAACAGCGGTTCAATTTTCTGACCAATTGAGTGGAGGGTTGATTCCTCGCTATTATATCGGCTATATTGTTCGAGATATTACGATTATTGAATTAGCCCCAACGATTACTTGTTTGGTTTTAGCAGGAAAAGTAGGGTCTAATATGGCTTCTGAATTGGGCGGTATGCGGCAAAAAGAACATATTGATGCCATGGAATTAATGGGCGTTAATACAGCGGCTTATTTAATTTTACCTAAATTGATAGCTGCAGTTGTAATTATTCCATTATTGGTAAGTTTAGCTGCTATTATTAGTATAGTGGGTGGATATATAGCTGCTGTTCCTTTTGGGCAATTAACGGACCCAGAATATGTAAGAGGCGTGCGTTCCTTTTTTGTCCCTAATTATGTGTTGATGATGTATGTCAAAGCAATGGTTTTTGCCTTTATCCTAACGACCGTTTCTTGCTATCAAGGCTATTACGTCACAGGCGGAAGTATCGAATTAGGCGAAGCGAGTACCCAAGCAGTTGTTTATAGTGACATTTTGATTTTAGTAGCTGATTTAGTTGTAGCTATTGCACTGACGGGTTAATATTTGCATAGGAATAATAGATGTTTATTGATTTTTTATTTCCAGTAGAACAGTAACGTGTAGCAATTGAAAATTGAAAATTGAAAATTAAAAATTAACTAGATTATCCTGTATGATAAGAGCAGAAAATATATTTAAATCCTTTGGTACCACAGAAGTCTTAAAAGACATCAGTACTACTTTTGAGCAAGGCAAGACCAATGTCATTATTGGAAAAAGTGGTGCTGGTAAAACGGTACTTCTAAAGTTATTGGTTGGTTTATTTCAACCAACAGCAGGCAATATTTGGTATGATGATATTAATTTTAATAAACTTAATAAACAAGAGTTGCGTTCTTTGAGAATGCAAGTAGGGATGTTGTTTCAAGGAAATGCTTTATTTGATTCCTTGACAGTAGAACAAAATATCCAATTTCCTTTGGACATGTTTACTTCGATGACCAAAAAGGAAAAATTAGCCCAAGTCAATTATTGTCTAGATAGGGTGACTTTGACGGGGTCTAATAATAAGTATCCTTCTGAAATAAGTGGTGGGATGCAAAAGCGGGTAGGAATCGCTCGGTCGATTGTCTTAAAACCCAAATATCTTTTTTGTGATGAACCTAACTCTGGCCTAGATCCGAAAACTTCTATTATTATTGACAAATTGATTCATGATATTACGGTAGAAAACGATATTACCACTATTATTAATACCCATGATATGAACTCTGTTATGGAAATAGGAGATACTATTGTTTTATTGAATTTAGGAAGAGTTGCTTGGCAAGGAACGAAGAACGAAGTATTGGAAAGTGATAATGAAATCTTACAAGATTTTATTTTTGCCTCTCCTTTTTTACAAAAACTTCGGAAGGCTGCGCTAAATTCATAAACCTATAAAGAAGACAGACCGTCAATTTCATTGACTGTCAGCAGTCAGATAGTTTTGTTTGAAGACTTACCTCATCTATTGGGAATTGCTATTCTCAAATATTTCTAAGCGATTATCTCCAATTTGAAAAGATTCCGTTAATTGACCTCTAAGTATTGGTGCAGGGATGCTGTTTGTGGCATTAATCAACTTGTTGCCTGTAAAGATTCTTGCTTCATCCCAAAGATTTTGTTGAATAAAGCTATTTAATAGGGTAGCTCCTCCTTCCACTATTAAGGAATTAAGCCCTTCTTTTGTAAGATTTTTTAAGATATTTGGTAATAAATGTTCGTCAAATGCCAAGCGCCACTGTTTGGTATTTGGATAATTAATTGTCTGTGCTGTTGGTTCACAAACAATGATAGTCCGTCCTTCTGAATGTAAGATAGCGGTATTGGGAGCAATATATCCGTCCCGTTTTAATAACAATTTGACGGGAGATTTCCCAAAATACAGTCGATTATTTAATCTTGGATTATCAATAGCTAGTGTTCCAGAACCGATAATAATTGCATTATGTTCACTTCGCCATTTATGAGTCAATCTTTTAGTATATGGATTGCTAATCCAAAATTGTTTATCTGTTACCCCCATCATTTTGTTTAAGGATTGTGCATATTTCAAAATTACTTGTGGTCGACCTTTTTGAAAGGTGGAAAGAAAGCCCGCAGTCGTTTTAACACCTTTTTTAGGCAGAATATTTATTTTTACTTTTACGCCAGCTCTTTTTAATTTATTGATACTTTGTCCCATTGTCATCGGATTAGGATCTTGTAAACTTATATTGACTACTGGAATTTTATGCGCTAAAATTGAATTTACGCAAGGAAGGGTTTTGCCATAGTTATTGCAAGGTTCTAAAGAAATATATAGCGTTGATTTAGATAGTAAGTCTTTGTTTTTGAGACTGTTAATCGCATTTATTTCTGCGTGTGGCCCACCTGCAAATTGATGAAATCCCTCACCAATTATCTTGTTTTGATAAGTGATAACTGCTCCTACTCTTGGATTCGGTGCAACACTTCCAGCAGCAAGTTGTGCTAATTCAAAACAACGTTGTATAAAAAGTTGATGATGTTCCATTTTAGAAAAATTATAAATTTTAAAAAATAATATTTTTAAAAGTAAATCTTTTATTTATATTTGCGTAAGCTATTTAAAAATTGATAACACTTTGTATTTAACTTTCCTAACATATCTTTAATATAAACAATATTTTCTTGTTTAACAGTTGTATATTGTTATTATTTGTTTAAATTTGTTAGACATTTCAAAATTACTAACATTAAAACCAATAAATATTCAATTACAAATTTTAAATGATTTTATTGTTCCTACACAATTGAACACTAATTAAATTTGTTATACCCCATATTACACCTTCTGAAGAGAATAGATTTATTTCGAATATATTAGCGGCAATTTTATATAAACCTCGAGAATCCTATTTTTTAAACCTTTTAAAGTTGAGAGCGCGTGTTATACAAGGTAAAATTAAAAAACGCTGATGAGAATGTCCTTTTGGACGATCATGTCTTTGAAACATTAACGGCTGATCCCTACTTATTTAAAGTAGATTTCATCAATAACCTCCGCAGACATTCAAGTGGCTGTGCTGTTTTCCAAAAAACTTGGAAAAAGGCAGAAGGGGGTTATAAGACTGAAACTATTTATTTGCACAGATTAATTGCTGAAAGATTTCTAGAAGATACTAGAACAGGCAAGAAAAATTTAGTTGGTGCAAAAAATGGGAATAAGTTAGATTGTAGATTAGAGAATATCTGTTGGCGAACTAGATCAGTTGCTAGTCGTCAAAGAAAGACCAGCAGCAAAGTTGGTTACACTGGTGTCTACAAAGAAAATAACAGATACCGGGCAGTTATTTCTGTTAATCGAAAGTCAGTTCATATCGGAATGTTCGATACGCCTGAAGAAGCGGCATTAGCGTATAACAAAAAATCTCGTGAACTTTACGGCGACGATGGAAAAATTAATGTCATCAGACCTAAAGGAAAAGATGAATAAATTTTTTATTAGAAATATTTAAAAGGTTCACAACTAATCTTTTATTAAGGTGAATATTTTTGATGTAAGGGGCGAGGCAATAAATAACCTACCAGAAATGACGAGGTTATTTTTTCTTTTAGCAAGGCAAAATTATTCAGCATAGCCGTTGCTACGTTGAATAATTTTAACGCAGCTAAAAGTAAAAAGAATCCGCCAGGCTGGTA
>JBGCFJ010000221.1:0-3287 GCA_045106885.1 Saprospiraceae bacterium | reverse complement strand
ATAGATTTTGATTAAATGATTGGCTAAGTAATCTTTATTATCATCCACCATTACTTCTCTAAAAAGTACTTCATTTAATACTCTTCTAGAACGTGCTAATTCTACTATTTTATCCAATTGAAAATTAAAGTTACCGTAACCGAGTAAAATCGCTAATTCATCTTTTCCCCCTTTTTCATTGCCTCCACTTACCAAAAAAGTTAAAGAGGAAGTGTAAGTTGTCTTTTGAAAAAAAGTTCTAAATACAAAGACACCTGCCAGCAATGCGGCAATACCTATAATTTTCCCTTTATTATTCCAAGCTTCCCACCAAAATTCTTGGATTTTTAAAATCAACTCCTTTAAGGTGATTTCATCGTCCTCGTAATAAGGCGGTGGAATAGGTGGTTGATTATATGACTGTGATTTTTCCAAAAATTGTCGATTTTGTCGTGTTTAGGTATTATAATAGGGCTATCATAATACCAATTCCTTGTTTCCTAATTCTTATTTCCATTCTCTTTCTCCACAGGTACTTCGATAGGCTTAACCGCTTGCTCCGTCCCTAAGTTAATAACCGTTCCTTTTTTCAATTTAGGATAAATTTTAAGTAATTTATCAGCTGTTTCAGGGTTATTAGTAGCCCGTTTTTTAGGTTTAACCGATTTGGTACCAATAGAGATAATTCCTCCCTTTTCCAATTTAGGATAGACCATAAATAAACCAAGGTTTTTAGTTCTTTTAATAGAACCATTAGGATATTCTACGGTTACATCTTTTTTGGACGCATTTTCGCCAAAGCCAGCCGTATGCTCATTGATATACCACTTAGCAGATTTACTAGCTTCAAACGCCACACCAACTTTACCAATATCTGTAAATTTTTTCGGATATAATTCTTTGGCTTTTGTATTCATTAAATTAATCGTCACCAAATCTTTTTGCTTAGGTATGGTAATTATATCTCCTGGTTTTAGAATATAATTATACTTAGACCGCTCATTGCTTAACACTTCGTCTAGTTTTGTTACTACAAATCCTTGCCCATCTTGAACTCTGTAAATAGTTGCCCCTTCTGCAAAAGCAGCTTGGGATAATCCCCCAGAACGTTTGATGATACTAGATAACAATTCATTCTTAGTAGTTAATACATATTCACCCGGATACAAAACCTCTCCTTTTACTTGCACAAAACTTTGCATTTCAAAATCAGGAATAGTACGCACGACCACTTCATCAAAAGGCATGAGTGTAAAATCCGCAGGGGCACCACCTATTACATTAAATGCTTTATCTAATTCTAAGGTAAGTACATTTATTTTTGTCGGTTGGTTTTCTGTTATTTCTAATCGAAAAACATCTAACCTATTTCGAGCTGCTTGTAATTCAAAGCCCCCAGCTAAAGTTAAAAGGTCTTTGATTTTTAAAGAAGGATCATATTGAAATTTACCAGGCGCACGTACTGCTCCTCTAATCGCTACAGAGGATTGGTCCGTATAATCAGAAGTTGTTAACACGACTAATTCATCAAATGGTTTTAATTTTAAATTAGCGGTACTTCTTGGATTAGCTAAAGCAGCTTTAATATTAATTCGTTCGTATTCTTTTTCATCAGAATTATTTGGGTTGACTCTAATTAAGTAAGCAAAATCTGTTGCTTCAGGAGCTAAGCCTCCTGCTAATAAGATGGCTTGTTGTATCGTAATCGTAGAATCTGGATCAAAAGGATATTGTATGGCATTTCTAACCGCTCCATTTACCTTTATAATTGTTTTATCAACATATCTTTCTTGTTCGTAAACTAACAATTTATCATCAGGTGCTAAGACCAAATCAGCAGTAGAACCAGTGTTATTAATAATTTCATTAAGGTCTAATTCGATTAATTTTTTAGTTCCGTCCAGATTTGCTCTTTGTAAAAAGGCTACATCTAATCGAGCTTCTTTTTTAAGTATCCCTTTTTTCAATAGTGCACTAATACGCTGTGTGCTTTGAATAGCATAACCGCCTGGCAATTCCACCGCTCCTTCAATAGTAACAATATTATCTATATTTTTTGGAATGGCTTTAATCGTAATAATATCTCCATTCTGTAAAGAATAATTCTGATTTCGGGCAGATAAAGTCTGCCAATCAATATCTAAAAGTCGCTGTTCATTTCCTACAAATCGTTTAATTTGAACAACTTCTTTTAAAGCATCCGCTCTCAATCCACCAGCAAATTGAATCAATTCTCTTAATCCCTCCAAACCTTTCAATTCATACTTCATGGGTCTTTGAACCGCTCCACCAATTTGGATAATTTTCTGTGCGGAAGGTATTTGAATGATCATATTATCTTCCAAGTAAAATTGAAATTGTTTACTTGGGTTAATCATGAACTCATAAATATCTAGCTCTTTTTGACTTGCATCATTAATCACTTTAATATTTCTAACACTAGCCGATTTAGTTACCCCACCTGCTGCAATTAAAGCATTAAAAGCTGTATTAGCCGCCGATAAAGTAAAAGAGCCAGGTTTTTTAACTTCACCAAAGATATTGACCGTAATTGTTCTTGGTTCTGATAAACTTATGGCAAACTGGTCTGAGTTAAAAGAATAAAATTGATTAAAGCGACTTTGAATTAATTTTTTGGCTTTTCCCCATGTTAACCCTTTTAGAAATACTTTAGGTAGACGGTCAGGTTGAATATATCCTCGTTGGTTTACCTCTAATTGTACGTCAAACTGGGATTCTCCAAAAATAGAAACCGTTAATTTATCTCCTGCGCCTAATATATAAGAATCGGGTATCTTTACAATAATAGCTTTGGTGCTATCATTTTGTCCCTCGTCTACTCCAATTTTGTAATTAGCTTTAAAGAGTTGATGTCCATAAATTTCAGAAAAAGGTGATTTTTTCTCTTCAACTTCTGTATCTTTAATTATTTTTTGTAAACTAGTATCTATATTTTGAGCATAGCCTGCAAAAGAAAAAGAAAAAAAGAAAAGCAAAAAAGCGTAAATCCTCCAATGATGCACGCTGGTCAAATTTGTATTATGTAATTTCATTATTCTGTAAACGTGGTTATTCTTGATTTTAAAAAACTTAAATATATCAAGAAAAAATTTTCCCTATACTATTTTTTGAACCTTACCATCTTCTAAAATATATGTCGCTCCACTTTCAAGACATACCGCTTCATGATTCTCATCAAAAACTAATTTATGTCCATATTCACTCATCCAGCCAATTTGGCGTGCAGGATTTCCAACCACTAAAGCATAAGGAGGGACATATTTTGTTACTACAGCCCCCGCACCTAT
>JBGCFJ010000220.1:0-4985 GCA_045106885.1 Saprospiraceae bacterium | reverse complement strand
ATTGCTATCACCTTATTATTAGATACTACTGGTTTAATCAACTACAGTACGGGTGAAGGACAATATTATCCTGCCATCCTCGCTACTATTGCAACCCTAGCCATTTTATATTATGCTATCAAACAACACAGAGATGAAGAATTAGGAGGTTATATTACTTTTGGAAGATGTGTTAAATTAGGTGCACTCATTGGTTTATTTTCTGGTATATTGATTGGTGTTTTTGCTTATGTTTATCATGGTTTTATTAGACCAGATATAGTACCTGCAATGATGGAGTTCCAGCAGGGGCAACTTTCTGAACAAGGCATGTCAGAAGAACAAATTGAACAAGCTATGAGTTTCTCTGCTCCGTTTACATCGCCATTTGCGCTTGCAATCACTTCTATTTTCAATAGTGTATTCTGGTACGCTTTATTATCCTTAATTGTAGGAGCAATTATGAAAAAAAGTCAGCCAATGGTTTAAACCATCCCTAGCAACCTTTCATTTTTTAATCCGTAACTCTTTCAAGGAATCGTTCTTTGGAAGAGTTATTTATTTTAGGTTATTTTTGCTGAAAAAATTTAACTATGCAAGATAATCATGCCGTAAAATTCGGTGTTTTAGCTGGACTGGGTACTATTATTTTTTTATTTCTCTTTTATTGGATTGATAAAAAATTAATTCTTAGCCCAGAAATTATTTGGAGTACTATGTTCCTATACTTATTAGGGATGTACATGGCACCAGTTGAAGAACGTAAAGAAAATGGAGGATATCTAGATTTTAAGCCAGCCCTAAGAGCTGCTTTCATCGTTTGGATTGTCGCCAATAGCATTTATCATCTTTTTAATTATATCCTATACAATTTTCTGGATAAAGAGATGTTAAATGTCCAGCAACAATATATGAGAGATAATATGAACACGGTAGAAGGCTTTGTAAGCCCAGAAAATTACGAATTATTAGTGGCCAATATTGAGCAAATGAATTATAACTTCGTAACGGTATTTACCGCATATATATCCTCTTTAATTTGGGGGTTTATTTTAGCCGCCATTATTGGTAGAATGGTTCGTAGAAAGCCTATATCAATGGGCGGTGGGCAGTAGGTAGTGGGCAGTGTAGCAGTGGGCAGTGCTCAAAAACTGTAAAGATTCCGATAATTGCAGCTTTAAATAACTGTTTGTTTTATGTTTTTATTCAACCGATTCTTAAAAAATACAAACTGCATAGTGCCGACTGTATACTGCCAACGGCCAACTGAATTACTGAATTTTTTATCACTTAGATTTTTATAATAATGCTAGACGTTTCTATTGTAGTTCCTGTTTATGATGAAGAAGAATCTTTGCCAGAATTAGAGGCTTGGATTAGAAAAGTAATGATTGCTAATAAATTTCGCTATGAAATTATTATGGTAGATGACGGAAGCCATGATAGTTCTTGGAAAGTTATTGAATCTTTAGTCGAATCCAATCCATCCGTAAAAGGCATAAAGTTCAGACGAAATTATGGCAAATCGGCTGCCTTAAATACGGCTTTCAATGTAGCAAAAGGAGATGTCGTTATTACCATGGATGCGGATTTACAAGATAGTCCAGAAGAAGTACCAGAATTGCATCGAATGATTATGGAAGAGGGCTATGATTTAGTCTCTGGATGGAAAAAGAAACGGCACGACCCATTATCTAAAACGATTCCTTCCAAATTCTTTAATGGCATTACTAGATATGTTAGTGGTATTAAATTAAATGATTTTAATTGTGGGCTAAAAGCCTATAAAAATGCAGTAGTCCATAGTATAGAAGTCTATGGTGAAATGCATAGATATATTCCTGTTATCGCCAAATGGGCAGGATTCTCTAATGTTGGAGAAAAAGTAGTACAACATCAAGAAAGAAAATATGGTGTTGGAAAATTTAATGGTTGGTATAGAGGTGTAAAAGGGTTATTGGATTTAGCTTCGATTATGTTTGTCGGCAAATTTGGCAAAAGGCCCATGCACTTCTTTGGACCAATTGGGGTTTTAATGTTCCTAGTCGGTTTCTTTTCTGCCGCTTATATCGGTATAGTTAAATTAGTTCGATTAAGTCAAGGGGCAAATCCTGCATTGGTCGTAGAAAATCCTTGGTTCTTTATTTCTCTAACCAGCATGGTTTTAGGATCCCTATTATTTATAGGTGGTTTCTTAGCAGAATTAATCTCCAGAACTTCTACGGATAGAAATAGTTATTTGATTGAGAAGCGGATTGGGAATGGAGATGCAATTAATTCACTTTAATCAGTTTCCAGTTGCCAGTTACGCAAACAAACTGGCAACTGGAAACTCGTAACTGGCAACTGGCAACCGATTAAACCCCCAAATAATTATCAGGACGAATAACTTTCAATTCTATTTTAATAGCCTCACTAACTGGCAAACCATCAATAAATTCGTGTATTTCTGCTTGATTAATCGCAGCCTTTCCTCTCGTTAGTTCTTTCAATGCTTCATAAGGTTTTGGATACCCTTCTCTCCTCAATACATTTTGAATCGCCTCTGCTACCACCATCCAATTATTATCTAAATCGGCTCGAAATTTTGCTTCGTTTAATAATAATTTATTCAATCCTTTTTGGATAGATTGGAAAGCAATAATCGTATGTCCAAATGGCACGCCTACATTTCTTAAAACCGTACTATCCGTTAAATCTCTTTGCATTCTAGAAATAGGCAATTTATCCCCCAAATGACCAAAAATAGCGTTCGCTAAGCCTAAATTTCCTTCTGCATTTTCAAAATCAATAGGATTCACTTTATGTGGCATAGCAGAAGAACCAACTTCTCCTTTTATGACTTTTTGTTTAAAATATTCCATGGAGATATACGTCCAAATATCTCGACAAAAATCTATCAAAATTGTATTAATTCGCTTCATCCCTTGGTACAAAGCTGCCTCATTATCGTAATGCGCAATTTGGGTTGTATATTGAGAACGGTGCATGCCTAAATGATGGGCAACAAAATTATCCCCAAAAGCAGGCCAATCAATATTCGGATATGCTACATGATGGGCATTATAATTACCAGTTGCACCACCAAATTTAGCCTCATAAGGAACTTGTAATAATAAAGCTAATTGCGTTTTCAATCGTTCTACAAAGACTAATATTTCCTTGCCTAAGCGAGTTGGCGAAGCAGGTTGACCATGTGTTCGAGCCAACATAGGAATAGCAGTCCACTCTTTAGCCAATTCCGTTAAATGGTCAATAATTCCATTAATAGTAGGAACATAGACATTTTCAACAGCTAATTTTGCCATCAAAGGGTTCGCCGTATTATTAATATCTTGAGAAGTCAATCCAAAATGAATAAACTCTTTTACAGGTGCTAAACCAATTCCATCAAACTTATCTTTTAGGAAATATTCTACCGCCTTAACATCGTGATTGGTCACTCGTTCTGTTGCCTTAATACTTTCGGCATCCTTCAAGCTAAAGTTTTGTACAATCGCATCTAAAGCAGCAAAATGATGTTCATCCACCGCTTTAAGTTGCGGCAAAGGAATATTGACCAATGCTTTGAAATATTCAATTTCAACAAAGACCCGATATTTGATAAGGGCAAATTCAGAAAAGTAAGCTTGTAATGCTTTTGTCTTAGCGGCGTATCTACCGTCTATTGGCGAAATGGCTGTTAACATAATTATGGATTATGAATGAAGCCGCAAAAGTACTTTTTTATGAAGGAAATACAAGGTTTTAAATGATGAAAGATGAAAGATGAAAGATGAATTCGTCCTACAATAAGACAATTAACGGTAAGCAATACACGATAAAATCTGGATAATTAGCATTTTTATTTTAGATAGGACTATAAGTATAAGGGTATCAGGTTAGGCGCTAGTATCCAATTGAAAAGCAATGACAACTAATTCAAAATCAATTATTTACGACATTAATCGAAGGGTGTGGCTTTAATCTGATGTACGAGAATCCCGAAGGGATTGAACAAGAATAGCCCCGAATTTACAATTCGGGGTAAAGATTTGTAGTAGCTCAAAACAACTCTGAAAGAGTTGAACATGAATTTGCCACTTTATTCACGTTCAACTCTTTCAGAATTGTAAAATTAGTGGTTATTTGCTACGCCCCTCGCATTTGCATACGGGGTTATTCATGTTTAACCTATTCTGGGTTCATCAAATTACCCCCCTAGGCGAATAGCTTTGAAGAGGCAAAATTTATCTCTAATTCGGTTTACTGTTCATCAGTCGTTTAGCCCCTGTTAGCACTGAAATTCTGTCAAAATAATTAGGTCAGAACTTTAAATAGTATCCTCTATTTTTAGATTTATCATTTTCAATTTTATCGAATTCATCATTCATCGTTTATCGTTCATCATTACTTCAAACCTTCTTCCCATTCCGTTCTTTCACCTTAATAATCAAGCGTAGAGATTGGTCATAAGTAAAATAATTCCAGACCCAATTGATAAATACGATGACTTTATTTCGCATACCAATAAGGGAAAATAAATGGACAAAAAGCCAAACAAACCAAGCGAAAGAGCCTTGAGTTTTAAAACGAGGCAAGTCTACCACCGCCAAATGACGACCGATGGTTGCCATTGCTCCTAAATCGTTATATTTGAAAGGTTTAAGTGTTTTATTTTTAGATAGTCTTTTTAGATTATCTGCCAAATGTTTGCCCTGCTGAATGGCAACTTGGGCCACTTGAGGATGTCCCTTTGGGAAAATCTCTCCTTCCTCCATATAAGCAATATCCCCAATCGCAAAGACATTATCATAACATTCTACCTGACTAAATGCATTAACTTTTAGGCGGTTTCCTCGAACGATGCAATCATCAGGTAACCCTTTAATGATATTCCCTGTAATGCCTGCTGCCCAGATAACTTTTCTAGAACGAATGGTGGTTCCATCTTTCAGGTAAGCAAAATTTTCATCTACATTGGTTACTCTATTATTTAGAACAATTTTAACACCAAGTTTCTTTAA
>JBGCFJ010000022.1:0-7847 GCA_045106885.1 Saprospiraceae bacterium | reverse complement strand
CTAAAAATAGAACTTTAGTCGTCATAGACCCTAGAGAAAATGAGACGGCTAAAAAGGCAGATTATTTTTTACAGGTCAAACCTGGTAGAGATGCTTGGTTGATGTCCGCTATGTTGGGAATTATCATGCAGGAGGATTTAGTGGATACCGAATTTATTGCCGAACACACCAATGGTTTTGCAGAAGTAAAGCCTTATTTTGAAAATATTCCAATTAAAGCATATTGTGAAATTGCAGGTGTTGAGTACGAATTGGTGGCAGAAGTAACGCGCAAAATGGCAGCGGCTAAATCGGTAGCCGTAAGGTCAGATTTGGGCATCGAAATGAGTTTAAATAGTACATTGAATGCTTACCTAAAACGCTTATTATTTTTAGTGACTGGCAATTTTAATAAACATGGCACCAATCATTTAGCGACTTGGTTTATGCCCTTAATTGGACATTCCAGAGATGTAGATAATGGGGGCAGAACGACGATGGTTACTAAGGCAAGAGAAATTGCCAAAGTTTATCCACCCAATGTATTAGCCCAAGAAATTGATAATGACCATCCCGATAGATTAAGGGCATTATTTGTAGATAGCTGTAATCCTGTTTTGAATTGGGTAGATACCAATGCACAGAAAAAGGCGTATAAAAAATTGGATTTAATGGTAGTGGTCGATGTGGCAATGACCGAAACCGCCAGAGAAGCACATTATGTGTTACCCGCAGCCAATCAATTTGAAAAATACGAAGCCGCTTTCTTTTCTGAAAATATGTTCCATTTGCGTCAACCTATCTTTTCGGCAAAAGCAGGAACCTTGAGCGAGCCAGAAATTTATACTCGCTTAATCAAAGCAATGGGCGCATTAGAGGGCATTGATTTTTCCGCCTTAAAAAAAGCAGCCATTGCCGATAAGGAAAATCCAGACCAAGGCATTTTCCAAGGGGCATTTATGCAAGCGACTATGAAAGCGCCTCAATTAAACCAATTATCTCCCGTTGCCTTACGAGAAACACTAGGGACAACGATGCCAGACGGCGCAGAAAATGCTGCTTTTATCTGGTTTGCCGCCCAATTATACGCTTCCAAATACCCCAAAGCAATTCGGAATGCAGGCATTGAAGGCAAAGGCGCAGTATTAGGCAAGGTCATTTTTGAAAAAATAATGAATAGTCCTTCAGGCATTACCGTGAGCAATCATCAAGCCGCAGATTTATGGGATTTGATGAAAACACCCGATAAAAAAGTGAATTTATACATTCCAGAATTATTAGAAAATTGGTTGTTAAAATT
Source organism: Saprospiraceae bacterium (assembly GCA_045106885.1). Taxonomy (GTDB): domain Bacteria; phylum Bacteroidota; class Bacteroidia; order Chitinophagales; family Saprospiraceae; genus JAFMDF01. The sequence continues at coordinate 6,568 of JBGCFJ010000022.1, read as the reverse complement.
ACCAGAGGTACTAGCAAATCAAGCAGGTTTAGAACAAGCATACCCCTATAATTTAATTGCAGGAGAGCGCAGAACTTATAATGCCAATGCCGTTATCCGTAATTTAGAATGGGCGAAAAAAGACCAAGAAGGTTTCTTGAAAGTTCATCCGACCGATGCCGCTAAACATGGGATTGCAGAGGGAGCTGCTGTTGAATTAACCAGCCCAACGGGCAGTATTCACATCCTAGTCACCATCACCGATGAAGTACAGGAAGGCGTCATTTCTATGCCGCATGGTAAAGGTATGGATTATGGCAAAGGTCGAAGTTTTAGAGAAAAAGGGGCGATGCCTAATATTTTGACAACTGCTAACTATTGCGACCCTTTGGCTAAGACGCCTTATCATAAGAATGTGCGGGTTCGGATGGAGAAGGTCGAAGAAGAGTTCGTATAAATATCTTATTGTGTTAATTTTTTAATTTAAAATACGCTATAATGTTTGAAAAAGAAATACTTGACGAATTGTCATTAGGTTATGTCAATTGTGTCAAAGATAAGGAGTTGAAAATTTCTAATAAGCTAAGGTTAGATTTTTTAGGGTTGTTAAAAAGTGATTTAGAAAGTAGGCACAAAAAATGGGAAGAGATTAAAAAAGAGCATTTAAAATCTGAATTAAAAAAACTAGCTAACCCCTTTTTTATTGGTTACGGTAATCCTAATGCAAACATTTTATTTTTAGGAAAAGAGAAAGCTTTTCAAATTGATAATCCCAATCGTCTCTATCTAAAAGAAAGTATTAACAATATTCTACAATGGAAAAATATTGTGAATGGAACAAAACAAAATGAATTGGATTTTAATCCTGTTTTTCCAAGAAAAGCGTTTCCAAATTTAAAAAGAAGCCATACTTGGGCAAAATATGCTACATTATTACAAGGAATTATTGATAACTCTAAAGTATCTTTTGATGAATTAATACATATAGAGAATTCTTTCTTTTCAAAATGCTTTTTAACAGAATTGAATTATAAACCTTCTCCCAAGGGTAAATCTATAAGAAAAATAAGAAATGATATTTTCTTTAAAAAGAGAGAGAATTTTCTTTGCAAAATTATTATTCCGAAATTTGATACAATTATCATTGGCGCTTGGTCTTATTTTAGTAACCAAGATTCAAATCAATTGAAAATAGAATTAACAGCTCTTTTTGGAGAAGTGGAGGAGTGTAAAGAAATGAGTTATTGGGATAGAAAAATCTTGCCTTTTTTACACTATAGAACAATAGAAGGGAATAAAAATATCTACTTAACTTACCAATTAAGTGGTAGTGCAGGCTGGAGTAATAGTGGTCTGAAAAATTTTGCAAAAAGAATAAAAGCAGACTTGAAAAAGTAAATTTTAATTAAAACATCCCATTAGTAATCAAGATCTCCCTTTCAATAATGGAATCAGGATGATTGAGGTCTAAAATTTTAATAGTTGCTTCTCCAATTTCAGTTTGAGCTACAATAAAACCAGATAATTCAATTTTGAAATGAATATCCCAATTATCTATTCTTGGATTAAAGAATCGAATTGGTTTAGTTGGGGTGTTTAGGATAGTTGCAATATCAGAACCTTTATTTAGATTACAAATGGGACAAGAATAAGCCAAATTATCTTGGATTGTTTGACCACCGTGTTTAACACTAATAATATGTTCAATGTGAAATGAAAGAAAGGAATAGATAGCAAATATTTTACAATATTCGCAGCGATTATTTGCTCGATTAATCACTAGTTGACGAAGCGTTCCAGAAATATATTGACTCACTTCTTGGTTTTTTGGGCAATATGTGCTTTGATTTTAGACAATCGAAAAAGTCGTTCTAAAACAATAAAATGATTTAGTTCATCTTTTTCTTTTACAGAGATTTGTGCTTGCTTGGATTTTTCAACCAAAATATTAAATCTTGTTTGCATTTCGATAGATGCTTGAATCGCTAATATTTTCTCAGGTTCTAATTGGGCAAGTAGACCCGCAATTTGGTCATATACACTATAAATTGTTGTCATGTTGTACTAGTTTTATCCAAAAATAAGTAATTAAAGGCACATTTTCAATCTCTCACTTACTAAATCACAATTTACTTATTCCCTTTCCGCCTTTAAAATTGCCTGTTTTAAAATAAAGTAACTGCTTGTTTACTAAGCGAGTATCATTTTTTTGACCGACCCGTTTTATGCTGAAAAGGGAATAAAGTAAGTAAAGAAAATAAAGGAGAGTTTTTAAATGTACTAATTCTGAAAGGATTGAATCGATATTTCGAGACTCCAAGTCTACTCCGATTTTATCGGAGACTCGGAATCACTATCTAGTCGTATCGCTTTTGACAACCAATAAAGTGGAGCTTTTAAATATACCAATCCTGAAAAGGATTGAACCAGAATAACCTCGTATGAAAATGCGGGGAAAATGATAATAATCCTCCAATAACTCCCAACTCTGAAAGAGTTGAACGTGAAAAATATAGCAAATTCATGTTCAATTCTTTCAGAGTTGGGAACATTGCGCTCATTCCCTGCCCCTGCATTTTCATACGGGTTATTCATATTTAACCGATATTTCGAGTCTCCAGACTCGGAATCGCTATCTCGTCGTCTCCAGACGACTGAAATATCGCTAACTTTTGTAAATTACGTTCGTCTGGAGACGACCAGATAGTCGTATCGAGTCTCCGATAAAATCGGAGTAGACTTGGAGACTCGATACATCGCACCTCTAAGTTCGCTAATTATTTTTTAAGCGTCACAAAGGATTTAGGGAATAAAAACATACCTTATTTATAATGCAAAAAGCAATCATCCAAAAATACGGTGACCTAGACGTCATTAAATTCATAGAAACAGCAGCACCCATTTTAACCAAAAAACAAGTCCTAGTCAAAGTCAAAGCGGCAGCCTTGAACCCCAAAGATATATTGGTCAGAAAAGGGAAATTTAAACAACTAACTGGACGGAAATTCCCGCAAGGGATAGGCTATGATTTTGCAGGAACGATTGAAGATGGAAATGGAAGTTCTTTTCAAAAAGGATATAGGGTATTTGGAATGGTCAATGGGATGCAAGGGCGTTGTTGTGCAGAATTTGTGAACGTTGAGATAAATGAATTGCGTACAATGCCAGATGCACTTTCTTTTGAAGAAGCGGCTGGTGTTCCATTGGCAGGACAAACCGCTTTACAAGCCATTCGAGATAAAGGAAAGTTAACCAAAGGTCAGAAAATTTGTATTAATGGTGCTTCTGGTGGGGTCGGTACGTTGGCGATACAAGTAGCAAAAGCATTGGGCGGAATTGTAACGACTATTTCAAGTGATAAAAACCTAGCCTTTTGTAAATCCTTTGGCGCAGATGAAACACTTGCTTATAACCAAGTCAATATTTTAGAATCGACGGATAAATTTGATATTTTCTTTGATGTATTTGGGAATTACAATTATCAGAAAGTCGCTAAAATTTTAACACCCAAAGGAAAATACGTCACGACTGTACCCAAAGTAGCTATCTTTAAAGAACAGTTTTATAATTTGTTTAGAAAAAAGAAAGCAAGTATGGTAGTTGTAAAATCTAATACCGAAGACCTTAAATGGTTTTATGATAAAATTATAGAAAAGAAAATCCGACCAGTTGTGGATAAAATATTTCCATTGGCAGAAATTCAAAATGCGCAAAAATATATTGAATCTAAAAGAGCAAAAGGGAAAGTAATTCTGACAACTTAATAATGTTGAAAAGTAACTTAAACAACTATAATTCGTGGGGGTAAGAAATTCGTGGGGGAATCCACTCTAAAATTTTATAAAACAAATTATGACAAAAAAAATAATAGACCAACTCAACACTCGAAAACCAAAATTTCTAAACGACTTCGGTTGTGTCATTACCAATATAGACCAAGAAAAAGGCATCTGTGAAATGGATTTTGAGGTACCCTTACATTTCTGCCACAGCGGAGATATTATTCAAGGCGGTTTTGTTACAACGATGCTCGATTCCGTTTGTACCTTTTCTGTTTTTGGAACGAATCCAAATGTAATTAAACTAGCAACTTTAGAATTAAAGGTCACTTATTTCAAAGCTAGTCGAGCAGGAAAATTTAAAGCCATCGGGAGAATAGAAAGTATGGGTAGAAGTATTGCTTTTTTATCAGGGGAATTATTCGATGAAACAGGGCAAAAAACGGCGAGTGTTACGACTACTGCCAAAATTAAAATCAAAGCGTAATTTGTCTTTTGTAAACTTTTTATTTGGCAATATTTTAACAACTTTTGATGATTATGCTCATTGACTAAGTCGCCTTATCCTAAGAAGATTCGATATACGATGGATGAGGTTGAGAATCCATTTTCAAGAAACGTTTAGGGAAGGAAAGGACAAATTGACTACCTTTTCCTTCTTCAGATTCCAGTTGAATCTCCCCTCTATATTGAGTCATGATTTTTTTACAGATAGCCAAGCCTATACCTGTACCTTCGTATTCACGAGCAGTATGCAGTCGTTTGAACATTTCAAAAATACTTTCTTTATATCGTTCATTAATGCCAATTCCATTGTCTGTTACAATTATTTGAAAGTGCTCTTTTTGGATAATTGATTTAATCGTAATCGTAGGCCTTTCATTGTTGTTGTATTTAATGCCATTTTCAATCAGATTTTGAAAGAGTTGCTTCATTTGGGAAGGAATGCCTAAAATAGTGGGTAAATCATGGATTTGAAAGTCTGCATTTTTTTCCTTTATCACTACACGCAAAGACTGACAAACTTTCTGAACGACTTCATTTAGGTTGACCGATACGGAAGGGGAAAATTTTTCAGTATTCAATTGCGAAAATTCTAAAACATCTTCTATTATATGATTCATTTGTTTAGCACCCGTTGTTGCAAATGCTAGATATTCCTGCAAGTCAGCATCTTGATAATGTTTATCTGTATGCTTCTGCATAAGGTCAAGGAAACAAATTACATTTAATAAAGGGGTTTTTAGGTCATGTGAAGCTATATACACAAACCGTTCTAGTTCCGTATTTTTTTGTTTTAATGCTTGATTATATTGTTGAAGTTGTGTGGTCGCTTGCTTTAGTTTGGTAATATTTGTTGCCATAACTAAATATCCTGTTTTTCTATTGTTATAGCTAAAAACAGGGGAGAAATTCATTTGAAAAAAGAAAATTGATCCTTCATGTTGAACTTGAATCTCTTTGACTAATTTTTTTCCTTTTGCTAAGTTTTGTACTGCAATTAAACCTTCTTCCCAATTGTCTAATTTATAAATTTGGGCAAAGTTTTTCAGGTTAAAATCAGGTATTCCTTTTTCTGCTGTGCCTAATTCTTTTCGAGCTGCATTGTTGAGGTAAGTAAAATTAAAATCTGTATCGGTAATGATCATCGAATGATACATGGATTCCAAAATATTGTCTAAAGCATTGATAGGCTGAATTTTAAATAATTTAAAATTAGTATAGAGATAGGCGAAAAAAGTATTAATGGACAACAAAGCAGGAGAAGAGAGATAATAGCCCGTTGATACTTGGGTATCATTAAAAACAAAAAAAATGAAGATACTACCAATAAGCAAGCTGCACAAAACAGTCATTCTTGATACCCATTTTTTTATTGCTCTTTTTTCTCTACGCTGATAAAAAGACCAAAGCGCAAAAAGCGTGGCAATAGCTTGCAATCCATACCAACTGACTAATATATCTCCTAAAATCCAGTTCAGTTGAAATTCATATTGCCAGATTATTCCTTGATGTATTTTGTGAACCGCATGGTTGCCCATCAATTCAGCAATCCATACAATAGAAATGATTAATAAATTACCAGAAAAAAGTATTTTAGAAAGATAGGGGTATTTTTTTTGGGGAAAAGGTTGTGTAAAAACCCACACAGCAAAAACAATCCAAAAAATAGCCATACTGTTGATAATCGTATGAATACTACTTAATTGGTAAGCTATTTCATAATTTGTTTGTCGAAATAATTCATGCTCTACAAAGGAGACTGCTACAGTCCATAAAATAGAAATAGCGGTTACTTTAAAAAGGAAGTTTTGTTTATCCAATTTGTAAACGTTCCATGCTAATAATAAGCCGAAACTAATCGAGCAGATTAGCAATAAACTTATAAAAAAAGTTGATAAAGCCATTTTTAGGATTTGGATATTTTAGAGCTTAGAGCATGTTTTTGGAAATAAAAAGATGCTTTTAGTCCAGAAACCCCTCTGTATACCCTCACAAAAGAAGTGCCTAATTTGAATAAATAGCCTAATCTCTAATAACGTGTTTATTATAATTACTGGAAATTGTTATTTTTTTGAAGTTCTTTGATAATAATTAGGAATTATTCAATAGACTTGTTACTCTTTGAAAGATGCCTCTATGAAATTCAGATGCCTCCCATCCGCTTTGCGGTTCAGAATTGACTTTCCTCATGATAGTTTTTTTCAAAAAATTAGTGCATAGCCTATCAGGCTGACCGTGAATGCCTTTCGTAACCACCAAATTTATTTGGTAGGTTGTACACGGATTGATTGTCAGTATATTACATA
>JBGCFJ010000219.1:0-5140 GCA_045106885.1 Saprospiraceae bacterium | reverse complement strand
ACTACCAACAGGCACTTATTATTATCTACTAGAAGTGAATAATGCATCGGGGACGGTGCTGAATGGATATTTATTCTTACAAAGGTAGATAAGGCGGAAAGGCGGAAAGGCTGAAAGGCGGAAAGGTGAGTGGAAATTCCAATCGCCCTTCTGCCTCTCCGCCCTTCCGCCTCTCTGCCTCTCTGCCTTTCAACCTTGACATTATGAAAAGCATATTAACAATTTTAGCCTTACTCATGACCATCTGGTTGTCAGCGCAGCAAGATGCGCAATACACTCAGTTTATGTTCAATAAGTTGGCGTTCAATCCAGCCTATGCAGGGAGTCATAAAGTGCCTTGTTTTTCGGGTATTTATCGAACTCAGTGGGTCAATTTTGAAGGGGCACCTATCAGTCAGAATATTAGTTTTCATACGCCCTTTTTTCATAAAAGAGTAGGTTTTGGAATCAATGTTCATCATGATAGAATTGGCCCGACGAATACATGGAATTATAGCATGATGTATGCCTATAGAACAAAAATTGGAGGGGGCGATTTGTCTTTTGGCGTACAAGGACAAATTCGAGATTATCGAGTCGATTGGCAAGATGTCAAGGCGATTCATTCGGGAGATGCTTTATATGGAACAAGAGAAGAGAGTCAATTAATTCCCAATTTCGGATTTGGCATCTATTATGGACATGAAAATTTTTACGCAGGCGTTTCGATGCCTCGTTTATTGAATAATGACTTGACTTTTCAGTACGATGGCAATATTCAAAATACAGACTTCTCGAAAGAAGCCAGACATTTTTTCGGTATGGCAGGTTTAATTTTACCTATCAGTGATGCCGTTAAATTAAAACCAGCCATGTTATTGAAATATGCGGCAAATGCCCCTTTAGATATAGATTTACATGCTGGTGTCATTTTTTATGACAAAATAAATGTCGGCGCAACCTATAGAGTAGGTGGTTTCCAAGGAGATGCAGGTGAGTCTATTGATTTTGTCTTGCAAATGGTCTTTACCGATAGAATAAAAGTAGGCATTGCCTACGATTATACGTTATCCGATATTCGTAGTTATCAATCTGGAAGTTACGAATTAATGATGGAATACTGCTTGATTTCTAAACAGCGAGGAACGACGAACCCTCGGTTTTTTTAAGTAACCACCAAATTTATCTGGTAGGTTCTATCATTGAACCAGCCAATAAATTTGGCGGCTACGAAATACCGTCAAATACAGCAATATGTTCAAAAATATAATCATACTAGTAATTCTATTCCTATTTGGTACGGTAGCCTTTGCTCAACAAAAAAAAGCAGAAAAAACCTACAAAGAATTAGGGTATAAAGCATCTATTCCTTTATTCGAGAATAAGGACAATTTATCAACAAAAGACTTGATAAAAATAGCCAATGCGTATCGCCTAAACCACGATGTAGAAAATGCAGCATTATGGTATGCACAAGTGGTAGAAGAAAGTAGCGAAACCATTCATTTATTACATTACGCACAAGCATTACACAGTAATGAGCAATACGAATTAGCCAAAGAATTTTATCGAACCTATCAAGTAGCAATGGGCGGGAATGGCCCTGACCAAAGAGGGACCGAATTAGCAGATGCCATCGAACAAATCCAAGATTTTAAACATACACCCGTACAGATAAAAAATGAAACAGCCATTAATACAGGGAAACTAGAATTTAGTCCTTCCTATTATGGCGAAGGTATTGTGTTTGTTTCCACTTTAGACCCCAAACAACGCAGAAAAAATGGGCAGTTAAAAAAAGTAAAAGAAGAAAATGAAGAATTGGATTTGTGGATAAACGACAATTTTATGACGCTTTATTTTGCGACGAAAAATGAAGATAAAGAACTAGGAGACGTAGAAATTTTTTCTGGAAATCTATCGACCAAATACCACGAAGGTCCCGTAACTTTTGACCAATCAGGCGAGCGTATCTTTTTTAGCAGAAATCAATATTTAAAAGGTAAAAAAAGAACCGATAAAAAAGGCATTATGAAAATGAATATTTACTCGGCAGTTAAATCGGGTAATGATTGGACGAATGAGAAAGAGATGCCTTGGAATACTCAAGAATACGAAGAAGTACATCCTACTTTAACCGCAGATGGAAAACGTTTATATTTTGCTTCCAATCGTCCAGGTAGTTTAGGAGGGATGGATTTGTATTATTCTGATTTTCAAGGTGGAAAGTGGGGCGAGCCTGTTAATTTGGGCGATACCATTAATACGCCTGGAAATGAAATTTTCCCTTTTATTCATGAAGATGGGACGCTTTATTTTGCTTCTGATGGTTGGGGTGGGTTCGGAGGTTTAGATATTTTTTCTTCCGAACAAAAGGATGCCAATACTTGGCAAACACCGATTAACGTAGGGACGCCTTTTAATTCTCCTAAAGACGATTTCGGCTTTATTTTAAATATGACAGGAACGGAAGGTTATTTGTCTTCCGCAAGAGATGGTGGGAATGGCAAGGACGATATTTATAGCTTCAATATGAAGGATAAAAACCAACTGGGCAATCAGCAAATAAGAGCAACCATTTGTGTTTATGAAGATGTGACAGATGAACGAATGGAAGGCGTAGAAATTTTTATCAAAAGACAAGCTAAAAATGGAAGCGGAAATATCGAAGAAGACTATACCATGCGGTTGGTGGAAACAGAAATTGATAATGAATATTTACTAAAATTAACCAAAGATTTAGCAGCAACAGAAGCCGAAGCATTACAAAAAATAACAAATGCCAAAGGAGAAATAATTGTTAATTTAGACCAAAATACCAATTATCTTTTTATCGCTAAAAAGAACGGGTATCAGATTGCACAATATCCTTTCCAAACCAAATCTATTAATATTCAACCCCAAATTAATTTTTGCATTCCTTTAAGTAAGCTAGAATGCATGATTTTGGAAGGGAAAGCGATTAATGAAAAATATGAAAGTAGTATTCCCAATGCTAAAATTACCTTAGTCAATCTTTGTAATGGAGAAGAACAAACGACTATTTCCGATGGAAATGGCAACTATACCTTTCCTTGTTTACCTTGTAAGTGTGAATTTTTATTAATCGGAGAAAAGAATTATTTTAAAACAGCAAATGCAGAAACCAATACCTTAGCAAATGGTTGTGAATTAGGTGGTATTATTACCCAAAATTTAGTCTTTACTTTAGGGGAAGATGAACCAGAAAACCCATTAGCAGGAGGCGGTAATGGTGGTAATAATGGCTATCCTAATGGTAATCAAGGCCCACTCCAACCAATTGATTTAACCGTAGGCAATACCATTGAATTAAAAAATATCTACTATGATTTTGATAAATATTACATTCGTGCAGGTTCGGCAGAGTCCTTGGATTGGGTAGTGCGGTTGATGCAAAGTTATCCATCCTTAGTCTTAGAATTAACGTCTCATACGGACGCCAGAGGTACCACAAATTATAATAATTGGCTATCCAGAAAAAGAGCAAAATCTGCGGTAAAATACATTACCGATAGGGGCATTTCTCAATTCCGTTTACAAGCCAAAGGTTACGGTGAAACCCAGCTGAGAAATCATTGTGAAGATGATAAATATTGCACTGAAGAAGAGCATCAATATAATCGCCGCACAGAAATTAGAGTCTTAGCTTTTGAACGAAAAGATGTGCAAGTGTATTATTTAGACAATGACCCAGAAAAAATTGATTATGCGCCGATTAATCGACAAAGAGAGTAGCAAAAGTAGCTTAGACGGCTGGTCTGAGTAGCCTTAGCATACCTACTCAGACCAGAGGTCTAAGCTACATCAAAAAAAAATTCATTTTTCGAGTCTTACACAGCAGTTCGAGTTATTGGGTTGCTGCTTTTTTATGCCCTCACTTTACCCGCTACAGAGGTATTATCAGCATCAGAAGAAATTTGTTCTCGCCCAAAAACAGTCGTCGCAAACTCAAAAGCCCGTTCTTCCATCCACCAAACCTGTTCATTAAAATAGCGGATAAAAGCGCAATGCCCACCCATTTCAGGCATCTCTAAATACAGATTAGGATTTGTTTTTGCGGCTTTAATTGGATAACAATTTTCGGAAAGAAAAGTATCATTTTTACTAGTAATAATTAAGGTAGGAATGGGAATGTTTTCCAAATGCGGTCGGCAACTACTTTCTTTCCAATAGGCATCAACGGAGGAAAATCCATTGGCAGGAGCAGTAAAATGTGTATCAAAATAGATGAAATTACCCGACATAAAAAAGCCACGATAACTGGACAATTGCTCGGGATATTGTCTTTTTTTTCGATTGGCTTTCCAGTTTAAAGTCAACATAAACCATTTGACATAATGCCAATTATACCAACGATTCATACGTTCTTCACTGGCTTGTAAATCCATAGGAGCGGAAATGACGATAGCAGATTTAATTTGTTTAGGTAACTGTGTATTTTCTTCTCCCATGTATTTTAACGCCAAATTCCCACCCAAACTAAAACCAATTAAGACAATCTCTTCATAGCTATATTTTTCGATAGCATATTCCACCACAACCTTTACATCCTCACTTGCCCCAATATGATAGCCTCTCAATAGTCGATTCGGTTCGCCACTACAACCTCGATAATTTAAACCGAGCGCATCCCATCCTTGGTCATTGAAATGCTTGATGGACGAACGAGCGTACATACTCTTCGATTTACCTTCCAAACCCGCCAAAACAAGCACTAATTTTTTGCTCCCTTTTTTGGACCAATCTAAATCTAAAAAATCACCATCCGCCAACTCCAAACGTTCCCGTTGGTATTTTACCTGCGGAATCCACCGTCTAATTAAAGAAGCATAGATAGTGCTAATATGGGCATTGCGAAACAGCCATCTGCTAGGTTGGAAATGACTTTGGATGATTGGCAAAGGCTACTTTTTAGTTTTTAGCGAAATTGCTGGTAGTACTAAAGCAAAAAAGAACGGTTTTTGTTTTGGATAATGTTAGTTTAATAAATTTTAGCGACTTCTATCAATGGTACTAAGTACCCAATCAAAATTAAACGACACATTTTATGAAGAACCCTTTTTCCGTTCTGCTGCGTTAAAAATTATCTCCGTAGCAGTGCTATGCAGAGAATTTTTGCCTTGCATAACGAAAAAATAGT
>JBGCFJ010000218.1:0-3066 GCA_045106885.1 Saprospiraceae bacterium | reverse complement strand
CAACCATTTATACCGCCTTTTTCCCTTCTAAGAAACTCAAAAAATGCGTCCATAATCCATTATGCAAGCATTTTTTGAATTCCTTAGAAGAAAAATTGACTGGTCTAACTGGCTAATTATTTTCTCCACTTTGCCTTAGTGCTTCCAGAACTTCAAATGCTACTGATTACCCACAAAATAAAATGGAAAAATGGGGTCGAAGCTACGCTCCTTTCGAGCGTTTTTAACATTATGCTGCTACAGACAGGGTCAGAGCGCTGCTCTTTTATCATTTTAAAGGAGCATCGCTCCGAAACCGTCTGTAGAAGTATCCTATTTATTTCTTTTTTCAAAGGAGCGTAGCTTCGGCACTACTAAAAGCTATTCTGTGGGGAATGGATAAAGTATCAACTACTTCGATAAATTTATCAATTTTAGGATATTTTGAGTAAATATTACGGGCATGACATTATACTTGACTAAGTTCCTCAACAGTGACATCCGAAGCAACCACCATAGCAATCGGTATCCCAAAATAAAACAAACTACCTGATACAGACTGACGTTCTATACCAATTTCACCTCGCATACTATCCGCTATTCTTTTGCAAAGAGACAAACCTAATCCTGTTCCTTTATAATCTTTGTGATTTTGTAGGCGACTAAACATTTGGAATAATTTGTGGTGGTATTGTTCATCAATTCCAATGCCATTATCTTGAAAAGAAACTTTGATAAACCCATTTTCTTGTTGGCTAGAAATCCTAACTGTCGGTGTCGTAGAAGTATTGTATATTATACCATTTTCAATTAGATTTTTAAATACAATCAATAGTTGAGTTCTATCATATTTAATTGAAGGTAAGGGATTTATGATGTTAATTGCTGCATTCTTTTTTGTTAAAGAAGCAGCTAATAATTTTTTTACTTCGGCTACTAATTGGTTTAAATCAATTACTTCTAGTTGTTGATGTTTTTTATCTACTTTGGAGAATTCTAAAACATCTTCAATGAGGTTCATCATCCGTCCGCCACTATCCAAGATATGATTGAGGTATAATTTACTCTCTGGATTTGGGCTATAAGCAACTTCTTTAGTCAATAGTTTAGCAAAATTAACAACGGTACACAAAGGTTGCTTTAAGTCGTGAGAAGCGATGTAAACAAATTTTTCTAATTCTTGATTCGATTGTGCTAATTTTTTATTGGATTTAACCAATTTTTCATTAGATGCATTTAATTCTGCGGTTCTTTTTAAGACTTTCTTATCTAAAATTTTATTTTGTTTTTGTTTTAAAAAATAAGCTCGAACAGCCAAACCAACTAAAAACAAGGAGCATATTACAGCGGCTAATAACGAAGTGTTAAAGATTTTTTGAGACTGAATAGTCGCTTCACTTTCTCGTTGTTTAGCCAATAGCAGCGCATTTTCTGCTTCTTTATGTTTGACTTTATAGGCTAATTCTGTTTTTATATAAGCTTTTTGTTTCTGCGCATCCGCATATTCTTTTTGTAAATCATTATAAAGTGTAAAAAGAATTGCTGCTCCTTTCGCATCATTATTGGCATGATATACTCGAATTAAGTGTTTAGCCGTCATCAGTCGAAAAGAAGCATCAGGATTTTCTTCGGTACAAGTCAAGGCTTCATTCCCTATTTCCTTGGCGGCAACAGTTTTACTTTCCGCTAAATATATCTTTGATAAATTCAAAAACAGACCACATTGTTCTACTTTTAAATTATATTGTTGAATGGTCGCTTGTGCCTCATTTAGTACTTTATGTGCTGCTTGAAATTCTTTTTTATCCAATAATATATCAGATAGGATAATCTGAGCTCTTACTACACTTTGATAATCACCAAAATCTTTCAATTTAGGCAAGTTCGTTTCAATTAATTTTATAGCTTCAGCTGGTTTCTTTAATTTAAATAAAAGGAGCGCTTGCGTTTCTGTATTAAGAATCTTTGTTTTTTCATCCTTTAAACGAATAGCTGCTTGTGTCAATTCATCATAATATTCTATGGCTTTTTGATAGTCTTCTAATCTTAAATAAACATCTCCAAAATTTCCTAAGATTAATAATTTTAATCGATTTTCAGGAAGGTGTTTTTTATGAAGGTCTAAGGTTTCTTGAAAAGCCCCAATTGATTTATCATAAGCTAACTTGTTATGATAGGTAAGCCCAAGATTATTCAAAACGGCTACCTGTGTATAATAATCATTCGCTTTTTTTGACCAAGAAATGGCTTCTTCGTAATAGGCAATAATGGTAGCAGTACTACCACTTGATTTATATTCTGCTATGGCCAAATTTTTATAGGCAATGCCTTTACCTTTATCGTAGTTTAGTTGCACAGATAATTGTAGCGCCTCCTTTGCAAAGGATTCAATCTTTTCGGGGTCATTCCGTCGATAGGCATAGCTTAGGTCATTTAACAACTTAACTTTATGCGTATCCTGTAAGGTATATTCTTGTAATTGTGATTCTATATTGGTTATTATTTCATCGTAGGATTGTCCTTGTATAATAGCAAAAGAGTGAGCCAATAATAGCGTTATCAGGCCTCCTCTTTTTAGGTAGTTTTTAATGTAGTCGTTTCTCATCGCTTTAAGTTTAGTCAGGAGGACATAACTATTATAGATTTTACTATCGTAGTATCCTTTTTTAGAGCAAATAGTACGCCAAGGTGAAAGATTGCTTTGTTTTTAGAAATTGTATTGTTATAAGTTTGTACATTTTTTTAACTAGACACTTGGAGGTCTGAAAGACGCTCCAAGGTCTGCGAATAAAAACCTTGGAGTGTCTCTCAGACCTCCAAACGTTTTGACTATTCCCTTTCCGTCATAAAACTGATTGGTTATAAATAGAGCGTCAGCTAATAAACGGATATTTTTTAGAGGTCAGAAGTTAGCCCGAAAATTGAAATTTTCTGTCAGAAGCCAGATTAAATGTAAGCAACTAGCTGAATGTCAGGAATTTAGATTTATTCAATCTGACTTCTGACAGTTTATGTAATAAACGGTCTGACTGCTCACTTCTTTCTAGGTATCAATTTTTTTTCTGACTATCTATACCTACAGTAGCA
>JBGCFJ010000217.1:0-4769 GCA_045106885.1 Saprospiraceae bacterium | reverse complement strand
TTTTTTTTTTTTTTTTTTCGTTGGTTTCATAATATCGAGCGTTTGGATTTATTTTTTTCATACTAATTATCTTAAGATAACTCTTGTTGTTTTAAATTATAATAATTAATTAATTAATTAATTAAATTATAATAATTAATTAAATTATATGTAAGTAATTGTTTTACAATTATTTGTGCTTATAACATCATAAATGTTATTTTTAATGTAAGCAAAAAGACTTCGTGAATGAAAATATATTATAAAAAATATAAATTTATTGCAAAAAATATATGATAATAACCAATGTTTTATTTAGTTTTGTAAAACGACAACTTCAACACCTTCAAATTTTATAGTAAGTGAGTAACAATTTAGCTTAAGCATTGTTATGCTTACTCACCTATGTTTTATCCCATAAATTAACATTTAATTTAATACTTGAACAATTGGTCTAATATTAAACCATAAGTATAGGTTTTGATTACCCATTTTATGAATTAATCTTGGATTTTATACTTTTAGGAACGACAAAAAAATAAAGGTACAAATTTTAAATTAGTACATTTATTGCTGCCTCGTTCTTTAGTAAGGGATGTTGTATAAATTTATTTTTTATCGTTCTTTTAAAAATTATTAGAAACTAATCTCACCAATTTAAACTAATATAGTACCCTAGTACTGTAACTATTACTATTGCTAAAACTATGGTTATTAGTATAGTTACACTATTATTTACTATAAACATAGTAGAAGATTACCTTCTACTAGGCGTCTTTGTTATGCCTTTAATCAAAAATGAACAATTCATAGTAGAGATCGTCATCCCCTAGAATATGAAATAGCTAACCTAGGAATAAAGGAAGGGTCTGAGAATTAACCCTTATAAGGAAATAACACCCTATAAGCCTGTGACCCTTATGTATATACCCAAATAAATAGGAATTTTTCTCAACAATTAAATATACTGTAATTATAGGACATTAAATTTTTTATTCTATTATTTCATTCACCTTTTTTAATTTTTCAAAATGAAAAAAACTACTCTTTACCTCCTAATTTTGTGTTTGGTTGGGCTATTGCCTACCAATAAAGCATTGGCACAAGATTTATTTAAGTGTGAGCTAGATATTGCTCTAAGTGCTACTGGAACTTGTGGTGAAAACACAGGAACGATTACGATTGATATAACGGGTGGCTTTGGTCATTCTTATACGATTCACTGGAGTAATCAATATACTCGAAGTGCAAACCAAACAGTTATTTCTTCTGATGACCCTTATATTGCTACAGGATTGCCTCCTGCTAGATATACTGTGGTAGTGGTAGACAATTATTCTCAATGTCAAGTTATTAAACAAGTTGATGTTGTGCCTAATTATGTGCAAGGCGGAATCACTGTAAAAGGGAAATCTGCTAGTTGTAATGGTTATGGTGCTATTAATGTAGCTATTGATGGGAATGAACCTTCATACTTTGTAGAAATTAAAGGGCCTGTTAATGCTAGTTATATAGCGAACTCCAATAGTTTTAGTATTTATAAACTAACTTCTGGAGATTATGAAGTGATTATCGGACAAGGAGAATGTATACAAACTTTTAATACAACTGTTGGATTTGCTGAAGGCTTACCTAGTTTAGTTTTAAGCCCCGAAGAAGACGAATGTGGCGTTCATTCGGGCAATGTAGATATGTTGATAAGTGGCGGTGTTGGTCCTTATACGGTTACGCTTGCTGGTCCGACGGAAGATAGTTTTGTGGCGAATGGTAGTATTTCAACTAGTGGATTAACTAGTGGTATTTATACGGCTACTTTAATGGATGAAAATGGCTGTAAATCTGTTGCTGTTTTAGCTGTTAACACTATTGCTTTAAGTGCTGATTTTAATGGGATAGGGGAAAGTACGAGAGGTAGTGGATTTATTAGTGTTTTGGCGTCAGGTGGCTATGGCCCTTATCAAGTAGAGTATTCGGGGACTATTTCTGGTTCTAGAATGGCTAATGATGAAACGAAATTGATTCCTGCTCCTGCGGGTGCTTATGAGGTAGTTGTTAGAGATGCTAATGGATGTACTGTTGCTGGTTCTGTTAAGGTTGAAGCGGGCAATAGCGGTGCTAAAGTAACTGGTTTTACTAGCAATACTTTTATCAGTGGAGATAAAGTACAATTGCACCAAAATTACCCAAATCCTTTTAATGGACAAACGACGATTCGTTTTGAATTGCCGCAAGCTACAGAAGCATTAATTACGATTCAAGATCATTATGGAAGAATTATTTCCAAGAATAGCCAGACCTATACGAAAGGCCTTAATGAATTTATCGTTAACGGAAGTGATTTAAATGCAGGAATCTACTTTTACACGATTTCTACAGAAGGATTTAGCGAGACGAAGCGAATGGTTGTTCAATAGTAGGTTTCTATGAATAGGTATAAATAGGCCATTCACGACCTACTTTAAATCTGTTCTATCTGTTGAATCACTGTTGAATAATATCTAATGAATTTTTAAGTTTTACTGATTTTAAAGTGGCAACTAGCTGTGACGCTTACATCCGTATTGCGTGCATCCGTGATAAAATATCTGCGTTACTTTTACAATTCAAAGAATTAGATAAATAAGTCGAAAATTTAGAAGATTATCATAGACCATAAATAGCACACAAATTTTAAGCTAGATGGCAGTATGGAGTTCTCATCCTACTGTCATCTAGTAATTTTATGGACTTTTTTGAAAAATCGAACCAAAACCCACCAGTTTTCCGTATCATTTCCTACTTTGCATATTATTTTTAATAAATCCATAAAGACTTCATAACCAAATATTTAAACCAGATTATATGAACATATTTTCATGGATTTAAATTATTTAATAAAACATCATTGGAAGACTTCTGAATGATGTTTGTAATCAACTACAAAATGTCAAATTTAAGGTACGAAACGCTGCAATTACATGCAGGACAAGAGGCAGCAGATCCAGCAACTAATTCTAGAGCTGTTCCTATTTATCAAACAACTTCTTATACTTTTAATGACTCGGCTCATGGGGCTAATTTATTTGCATTAAAAGAATTCGGGAATATTTATACCCGAATTATGAATCCTACTACAGATGTTTTTGAAAAAAGAGTGGCTGCTTTAGAAGGTGGAGTCGCTGCACTTGGCGTAGCTTCTGGCCAATCGGCTGAATTTATCGCTTTGAATAATATCTTATCAGCGGGGGATAATTTTGTTTCTTCTGCTAATTTATATGGTGGCACTTATAATTTATTTAAGGTTGCTTTTAAAAGATTAGGGGTAGAATGTCGATTTACTGCTGGAGAAACAGGCAGTGATTATGAAAACTTAATTGATGGAAATACAAAGGCAATTTATTTAGAAACAATCAGTAATCCACGTTTTAGTGTAGCTGATTTTGATGCTATCGCAGCGGTTGCCAAGAAACACGATATTCCACTAATTGTAGATAATACTTTTGGTGCTTGTGGTTATTTATTCCGTCCTTTAGATCACGGAGCTAATATAGTCGTAGAATCTGCGACTAAATGGATTGGGGGGCACGGTACTTCAATTGGTGGAGTCATTATAGATGGAGGTAATTATAACTGGGAAAACGGAAAATATCCACAATTCTCTGAACCATCTGAAGGTTACCATGGCTTAAATTTTGGAGAAGTCTTTGGGATGAATGGTCCTTTTGGTAACATCGCTTTTATTATCAGATGTAGAGTGGAAGGCCTAAGAGATTTTGGGCCAGCTTTGAGTCCATTTAATTCTTTTATGTTATTACAAGGTTTAGAAACTTTATCTCTTAGAGTTCAAAGAACTTGTGATAATGCGCTTGCGATGGCAGAATGGTTAAATGAGCATCCACAAGTAGCAAGTGTATCCTATGCTGGATTGCCAGATGATCCTTCTTATGCAAATGCAAAGAAATATTTAAGACATGGTTTTGGAGGGGTATTATCTTTTGAATTAAAAGGAGATGGTGCGGCTGCTACTAAATTCGTAGAAAGTTTGACTTTAGTGAGTCACTTGGCCAATGTAGGAGATGCGAAGACCTTGATCATTCAACCGTCTGCTACTACACACCAACAATTATCTGCGGAAGCGCAATTATCTGCTGGAGTTAAGCCAAATGCGCTTAGACTTTCTGTTGGAATTGAGCACATCGAAGATATTAAAGATGATTTGAAGCAAGCTTTTGCGGCAGTTGCTTAGGTCATAATTCCGTATGATTTAACGAATTGCATGCTTAAAGTAAGTACTTAATCGGTAACACAACTTGTTCCGATTCATCGGAAGGATTTATCCTGTCCTGTTTCCAAGCCTTCAGGCTTGGTTGACATATAGTGTAAAAAGTCTAAAAGCTTTTAAACGGAATAGACTGAAGTCTGTGCTACCAGTTGACGATTGAGTAATTAATTAATTAATAAGTAAGTAAGTAAGTAAGTAAGTAAGTACTCAATAGTCCAGTTTAAATCGTCCGATGACTGCGTCGTAAAATGATTTAAATCAGCTCATCGAACGACGATAGTCATCCGACGAGCTGATTTTACATTTTTATTGAGAACTTACCTTAATAAAAAAAAAGCCTTTAGATTTATGTTGATAAATCTAAAGGCTTTTTTAATGCTTGTTCTAGTGGTTAGTCAACGTTGAAATGACATGTGTAAGTTTGGATGAATTTTGGAGCTGACCAAGGCAAAAAACGCAGACATAGCCGTAGCTATGGCGAGTATTTTTAACGATGGGCAGATTCAAAAGTCGCCAAAATTACCCGTCA
>JBGCFJ010000216.1:0-5288 GCA_045106885.1 Saprospiraceae bacterium | reverse complement strand
AGGTACCATTTTTCCAATCAAATCGAAATTTCCATCTTATAACTGCATGATTATCATTTACAAAAAATGGTAAGATACATTTTGAATAGACTTTTTCTACATTATGGTAGACTGCTTTTTCATTGGTAATCAAGACTTTTTTACCTACTCTAGGCGGCAATTGATTTTCTTGCATAGATGCATTTTTGGCATAAAATTGCTCAATTACTTGAGGATGCGGCAAAGTCTCTACTGCTTTAATAAATGCAGTAACTGTTTGGATGCTTGGCATAGATTATATTATTTATTGGCAGTATCGGCTAATAGTGCAATAGACCGCTCTTCCGCCATTTTCATAAATTGTTCATCCTTATATAATTGGAACATCATCAGGCCACCTTCCAGGTCTTGAATAATACTATACGCTAATTTTTTAGCTTTTTCGGCTTCGTATTTTGATTGTAGTACAAATGTAGTTAAAAATAATTTGACAATTATTTTGCATTTTTTTGAAGAGCGTTATAAATTGCTTCAATATTCAAAAATCGTTTATGAAAAAAATACTTATTTTAAATTGGTGCTGTATCATTTGTATTGATTTATTTGCCCAAGAAAAGAGCATTGATACCGAGATAAGAAATTACTTTGATTTTAAAACAGGAGAAACGGTTTAATAAATTGATTAAAGCTAAAACAGCAGGTTCGTTTGGAACTTATTAAGTGTTCATCAAAATGGCTAATAACTCTTTCCCAATCGTCTTATTTAACGAATTGTCTTCCCCTAAAATATTCAAAAATAAAACCTGCCCATGAATGCTAGATGGTTCCTTTTGCGTAGGCTGAAAAGGAATGCTTGGACTATTTTCGATGGCATTTACCTTTGGATATAATAGAACTCCTCGTTCTGCTTCAAAATATTGACCATAAATATACAACTGCCTTAAATCTTCCATCGAAGGTGAATTACTTTTTAAGACCTTCCATTTGGTATCCAAGACATATCTTCGCTCGTCAATTTGTACCACCAAATCAGGACGAATCGTTCGCCGTTGCCAAAATGGTTTGCTCGCTTGGCGCTGTACTTTTATTTGCTCATTTTCCAAAGCCTTTAATTTCCAAAAAACATACTCTTCAAATAGCTTATTCATATCAAAGAGCAAGGCAAATAAATGATGTTGTCCACCCCTAATATCAGGGCTGAAATTCATTAAAATCAATCGGCTAATTTCTAATAAATCATGATGCGGTCGATATTTTTGCGTTTGAAATAATAGGTCAAAATCCTTAGCAGAAACGGTATAAGTGGATAATTTAGGAAAGCGAGCCAGCACTTGTTGCAGCTTTAATTTTAAGAGCGGATTTAAATGAACCTGCTGCAAAACGGTCAACGCTTCATGCAGCACCCGATTAAACAAATGGTCATATTCAAAAGCGGTATGTCGCACATAAAATCGCTCTGGATGTAGTCCATTTTTCCTCAATTGCTTTGGTATAACCAATCGCCCTTTCAAAGCCTTTTGATTACTTTCCTTGGTTAAATATTGTTTAGGCAGCCCCTTCTTCAATAATTGCTGAACAGCGATTAAAAACTGCTCAAAGTAAATATCTAATATCGTATTCGATTGTAATCGCACCTTTCCAACGCCCAAAGATTCTATTTTTATCAACCGACAATAGCGCAACATTTCTAATAAGACCGCTTGCCATTTAGCAGGATTATTGACGGTTGCTTTATCTGCTTTTGGCAAAATTTCTAAGGTGATTTTTCCTACCTGAATAATGCCCACATAATGACTGAATTTGATGCCTTTATAAACTAAGGAAAAATACTTGGTTTTTTGCTTTTCTTGGTATTTGGCTAGGGTTTGGTAGGTGTCTTGGTCGAATAGGATATTGTTTAGTTGGTCACCTACTCTGATGGTTTGGTGTTCGTGGATTTGGATGGTATGTGGGTAAGTTTTAGGCATTCAATAGAAAAATATTAGGGCTACTTCTTTACGAAATAGCCTTAATATTAATGTTAATTATTGAATATTACTACTTTTTTACTTTTGATTTTTTTGGTTTTGTAAAACCAAGTAATAAATTCCTGGAGGTAAACTGGTATGATTAAGCTGGATTTGATGCCAGCCTTCTTGTTTTTAATCGAGAAGCAGAATTCACAAAAGAAGCTTTTGACTTGTATTCATTAGGAATTCAGTATCACTTATATTTTTACAACTTTCCTGCCACGAGAACCAGCCAAATAAATTTGGCGGTTATATACGATACAAACACCATTAGTGGTCAGCTTAACCAGTTTCCTGACAACCTTTCCCCTAAATCTGTGTTTAATTCCCAAAAAACAGCTAATTTATATGTATCAACTAAAACGCATCCAAAAACTCCCTATATCTGTAGCCAAGGCATGGGATTTTTTCTCTTCTCCTAAAAATTTAGCAACCATTACCCCCGACGAATTAGGTTTTCGAATTAAATCCGAGTTGCCAGAAAAAATGTATCCTGGCATGTTCATACAATACACGGTCAAGCCTTTATTAGGTATTCCAATGACTTGGGTGACAGAAATCACACAGGTAAATGAACCCCATTTTTTTATTGATGAACAAAGAGTGGGCCCCTATGCAATTTGGCACCACCAGCATTTTTTTAAGGAGATTCCAGGCGGCGTAGAAATGACGGATATAGTAGATTATCAATTACCACTAGCCCCTTTTGGTAATTTTATGCAACCACTACTTATTAAAGGAAAATTAAAACAGATTTTTGATTATCGGAATGACAAAATGATTGAGCTGTTTGGGGAGTATAAGGCGGTTGAAATGGTACACGGTTAACGGTACACAGGGGCAGTAGGCAGTCAGCAGTGGCAGTAAAGTCTTGATTTGAAATGTCAAAATTTTGCCTAAACATTATTAGGGGAACAGGCTATACACGGCCTATCATTAAAACGTTTATAAATAAATAATCTGTATCATTTCTCTCTATCTGTGATGCTTTATGTACGTGTTACATCCGAGATGCCCATATCCGAGATGCCTTTTATCCGTGTTAACAAATCCGTTGGGCAATCAAATCCATTGGGCAAACCCTAAACACTATGCAACAAAAAATCCCGAATAAAGCCTTTCACAATCATTAAGCCCTTACTCATTGCGGCATTATTATTCACGACAATATCTGCTTCATCTCGATAAGGTAAAATATATTTTTCAAAGGTCGGCATCACATGATGTTCATAGCGGTATAAGACATCATCCAAAGGATAATTCCGTTCTACCTTATCCCGTTTAATCCGTCGAATGACTTTTAAATTTTCTTTGGCATCTAAAAATACTTTCAAATCCAAAAGCGGCTGCATTTTTTTAAAGTGAAAAACAAAAATACCTTCCACGATAATAATAGGAGCAGGTTTGAAAACCAAAATGTTAGGTTTTACATTTTTATTATTAAAAACATATTCTTGGCGTTTCACCTTTTTTCCTTTTAATAATTTTTGCACATCCTTTACAAAGGCTTCTTTATCAATGGATTTAGGTTGGTCAAAATCTTCAATTCCTTCTCCATCAATCGGTTGTTTATGAATGGGACGATAATAATCATCTTGAGAAATAACGCATAGTGCTTTTCTAGAAAACATCTTTTTTAGTTCATTAATGAACGTTGTTTTGCCCGAACCGCTACCGCCAGTAATGCCTATAATCAACCTTTTTTGCATAGAAGAAATTTGAAAATTTTGGGCAAAATTAAAGGAATTCATTCATTTTGAAAGGCAGAACACAAAATTTTCTTACATTTGGGCAAAATGAGGCTTAAGGTTGGCGGTTAACTGCAATTATTTAGTGATTTACCTAAGATTTATTCATTTTTTCATCTATTCATTTACTCATTTTTAATCATTTAAAAATAGTAAGGCAGCATAAAATTTTACCATTCACCATACCAATAAATGGACATAATTAGAGGTTTTTTAGGGATAACTGTGCTATTATCAATTTGCTTTTTACTAAGTAATAATCGAAAAGCAATTAATTGGAGAACGGTTGGCATTGGCATCAGTTTGCAGTTTGTACTGGCTTTATTGATACTCAAAGTGCCATTTGTTAGAGAGTTATTTGATTATGCGGCTCAATTTTTTCAAAGCATTTTAGCTTTTTCTAACGCAGGGGCAGAGTTTATTTTTGGTGGACTAGTCACCGATACGAGTACCTTTGGGTATATTTTCGCCTTTCAAGTACTTCCTACAATTGTTTTCTTTTCGGCAGTCACTGCTATTCTCTATTATTTCGGCATTCTACAATGGATTATTAAGGGAATGGCTTGGTTTATGTCTCGAACAATGCAATTATCAGGACCAGAAAGCTTAGCAGCCGCTGCGAATGTATTTATTGGGCAAACAGAAGCACCACTAGTTGTACGACCTTACCTTGAAAATATGTCTCGTTCGGAGATGCTTTGTTTAATGACAGGGGGAATGGCAACGATTGCGGGAGGCGTTTTTGCAGCTTATATTGGCTTTTTAGGAGGGACCGACCCAGAACGACAGCTATATTTTGCCAAGCATTTACTAACAGCTTCTATTATTTCAGCGCCCGCAGCTATTGTCGCAGCAAAAATATTATTTCCAGAAACAGAGAAAGCAGATTTAAGTAAAGAATTGAAAATGTCTGGCGATGTTGGAGATAATTTATTAGATGCTATATCGAATGGTATTACGGATGGGCTGAAATTGGCGGTGAATGTAGGTGTG
Source organism: Saprospiraceae bacterium (assembly GCA_045106885.1). GTDB lineage: Bacteria > Bacteroidota > Bacteroidia > Chitinophagales > Saprospiraceae > JAFMDF01. The sequence continues at coordinate 559 of JBGCFJ010000216.1, read as the reverse complement.
ATGCTACTCGCTTTTACGGCATTAATTGCGATGGTAGACGCTAGTTTTTTATGGTAAACGGACCTGGCTAATGGAGGTGCGGCTTTCGTTGGCGGAGATAGGGTAGGGGATTGGAATGAGCATATTAAAGCCGCTACAGATAATCGTTTTAAAGGCTTTAGTTTTACTTATTTATTAGGAATTATTTTTGCGCCCTTTGCTTGGTTATTAGGGACGCCTTCTCAGGATATTATTTTAGTCGGTCAGTTATTAGGACAAAAGACCGTTTTAAATGAATTTATAGCTTATGGAGAATTGAATAATTTCCGAGAAGCAGGGATTACTTTGCATCCAAAATCTATGTTAATTGCGACTTATGCGCTCTGTGGATTTGCAAATTTTGCTTCAATTGGTATCCAAATCGGAGGTATTAGTTCGCTTGCACCTAGTCAGCGATTAGCATTGACAGAATTAGGGATTAAATCTTTAATTGGTGGTACAGTAGCTTGTTTTTTGACCGCTTGTATTGCAGGAATGCTTTTTTAAGGAGAAGTGATGAGTTATAAGTGATGAATGATGA
>JBGCFJ010000215.1:0-1985 GCA_045106885.1 Saprospiraceae bacterium | reverse complement strand
TGTTAAAAAATATTTCCGTAGCGGGGCTATGCAAGCCATCCCGTCCGCTTTGCGGTTCAGAAGTTGACACTTCTTCATGCCTCGTCTAGCGAAAAAATAGCCTGAATCAAAAGTGACGATTATTTAATAGTAGGTACTTAGCTACAATAATAACGACTTATTCATTAAATGGATTATAAAAAATGAAATTTGTATTGGTAAGATTGCGACAAAGTTTAAAAAAAATTAGGGATTCATCAATTCCGATAAAACACCTTCTTTCAGCGCAAAATTAGACACTATAATTTCATTAATCTTCACCTTTTTTAGAATAAATTCAATAAGAATGATAGCGACAACAATCATATCTGCCCGAGTATCAGGGACATCCTGCATGGCATAGCGTTCTGCTTCGGTCGATTTAATTAAGGTTTGGTATAAAGGTTCAAAATCTTTAGCATCGACAAATGCATGGTTTTTATGGGATTGATTTTTCGCTAAAATAAATTCTAATACATCAAAAGTACCTGATGCACCGACTAAAGTGGTCGTAGGAAATTGGATTAATGCTTGGTATAAAGGCGTTAGAAAACTATTTAAAAAGACCCGTAAATCATTGATTTCAAGTGTAGTGATTGGATTAGAATGATGGAATTGTTTAAATAAAACAGCAACACCAATCGGAAAACTCTGCGCCCAAAGAATAGTAGAATGATTGGCAATAATAAATTCCACACTACCACCACCAATATCCATAATGAGATAATTTTGTTGCTCAAATGGAACGGCTAAAATAGTTCCTTTATAAATCAACTCAGCCTCTCGATTGCCATCAATTAACTCAATTTGGATATTATATTTTTCTTTGACCGTTTTTACAAAAGCAGGGCCATTAGAGGCCGTTCTTAAGGCAGCCGTACCAATAGCTTTAACTGTTGTAACGCCTAGTTTATCTAAAATTATTCGGAAAGTTTTAAATGCTGCATACCCTCTTTTTAAAGGCGCTGCCCCAATGGTTTCAATACCATCTTCTGCTAATTTGACAAAAAAGCGTTGACGATGTAATTCAGAAAACTCCTGATTAGTTTGCTTTTCTGCGACTAATAAATGAAAGGTATTCGTGCCAAGGTCTATAACTGCGTAGCGATTGGACATGTTTGGGAATTTTCAATTTAGAATTTTCAATTTTCAATTTTCAAAAGGGCTTGGGTAACTGCTTTTGCTAAAGCCTTTTCAGATGGCTTTGTAGCAATAATACTGTTTTTGATGCCTAATTCTTGTAAAGTTTTTTCAGTAGTCTTACCGATTGCAATGGTTTTTTGTTTGGGATTAATGGGATATTTTTGAAAATAAGTGGTAGCATTTAATGGGCTAGTAAAGACCAAAATACCACAATAAGGGATAGCGAAATTAGCTTTTACTTCATTTTTATAAACAATTAAGTCATTCACTTCCAATTGAGAATCCAGCAATTTTTGAACAGATTTTTTAGAGTTTTTAGCTCTCGGAAATAAGACTTTTTGCCCTTTTGCTATTTTTCCAAATGCTTGAGCAGTTGCTTTAGGTTGTCCATTTCCTATAAAATCAGGTTGGATTTGATGGGCGATTAATGCTTCGGCAGTACCTTTTCCCATAACTGCCCATTTAATTGGTCGATTTTCTGCTGCTAAAGTTTGTAAAGACATAGTAGCCCTAAAAGTTTCCAAAAAGAATTTTACGCCATTTTTACTATAAAAAAAAATCCAATCGACTACGGGAATAGTCGCAAATGGAGTAGGGGAGAACTGTATCAAAGATTGACCGATTATTTCCATAGCTGTACCCGCTAATTCCTTTTTAAAAGAGCTAGTGGGGGGGAGGTTTCTGGAAATAAATATTTTGACTATGGTCATTGGTTTATTTATTACCATTGTTTTTATTATAAATATGGTCGATTAAGTCAAGTATTTTGGGGTATTTGTGACTAATAGTTTTTTGAATTCGGTTATACAAAGGTAATTTTAAAA
>JBGCFJ010000214.1:0-1723 GCA_045106885.1 Saprospiraceae bacterium | reverse complement strand
ACTTAAAGAAACCGCAGGGATTTTATTTGTCATAAACCGTTTTTTTAATTTTTCGTCATTCATTTCTATCGGCTCTTTGCATGTTGTGGTTTGTTTATGAACGATGACTTCCCAAAACACCCAATTCATCGTTCATCATTTATCGTTCATCATTAAAAACTACCACTTCTTAGCCCCCAACAACTTCTCCCCCAACTCCGTCAATTCCGCCGTCTCATATTTCGTTTGTTCCCAATTCCGTGGGTCGCCAGGAAAAGCATAACCTTCTGGTGCAATTCGATTTTTCCAAGAATTGACGCGCCATTCTTTTAAGGCTTCATTATCTTCTTCCGCTGGCATCATGGAAATGTATTGCGCTACCCTCACTTTGTCGGTAGAATAATTCCCTCGAATGCCGTGTGGTTGGCGAGAATCCCAGATAACTAAATCACCTGCTTCTAATGGAATTTTTACGATTTTATCTGCTAGTCCACTTACATCAGGTTTGAAATTATTTCTATCGGCAGGCTGTGTTTGTTTCCAAGTTTCATAATTTCTAAATAACCATGGAATGCATTGAAAACCGCCCATATTTTCGTCCATTTGGTCATCTAATGCTAAAACCCCTTGCACATTTTGTGGCTTAGTATCTGGGTCATAATCCCAATGAATAAAACTTTTGTATTCAAAGCCTGGGCGAATCGGAAAATTAAGATTCGCTCTATCAATCGTTACCCATAATTTATCGGTGCCCCACAAATCTGCAAAAGAATCATAAACTCTAGGCATCTGCCGATTATTCCACAAATGTTGATGGTTATAGACTTCGACCATACCTGTGCCTGCCAACTCTTTCATTTTCATTTCTGCCCTTGCTTGCGTATACCAAGTGGATTGGTCCTCCGCTTTTTTATCCTCAAATTCCCATAAAAAATTAGCGGAAGCTAAAGCTTGTTCCCTTGGCACCGCATTTTTGATTACGATGTAACCATTGTATTTCCAAAATGCCCAATCTTCTTCGCTTAGCACTCGAAGTGGGTCGCCGATGTTTCTATCTGCTAATTTCTTTTTACTACTCGTGGCAGTTGATGGATTACCAGGAATGTCTTTATGAGCATTATTTGGAATCATGGTTGGTGCCATGCTTTTATTGGTATTTTTCATTTTTTAAAAATTTAAGTTTTGTAGAAAAGAAATCGTATTTGAAAATATTTAAGGCAAAGATAAAGGCAGTTATTAGTCATTCGCTATCGTAATATTGATTAAAATTTGTACAATATTGATTTTTTATGCTATTTAACGCATCTTTTTCAACAATTTTACATAAATTATAATTATTTAAATATGAAATACTTTGCAGCTTTGCTTTTTAATTTGATAGCTTAAGTTACCAATAACTGGTAGCACAACTTGTTCCGATTCATCGGAAGACTTTAGTCTGTCCCGTTCAGCGACCTTTAGGTTGGTAGGATTTAGTTCGTTAAGAAAAGTAAGCTCCCAAGGTCTAAAGACCTTTAAACAGAACAGCCTGAAGGCTGTACTACCAGTAAAATCAGATAACTAAAAGCTATGAAAATACAATTAGAAAATGTAGTGCCTGATGCGAATAGTTCTTTTAAATTAATTCAAAATCCAAAATTAAATGACCTTTTCTTTTGGCATTTCCATCCAGAATTTGAATTGGTTTATATTGAAGGAGCAAGTGCTACTCGCCATGTCGGAAATCATATTTCTCAATATACAG
>JBGCFJ010000213.1:0-8322 GCA_045106885.1 Saprospiraceae bacterium | reverse complement strand
TAGTCGGCTAATTTATTGGGCATTAGAAAAGCAATGCCTCGTTTATTCGTTAGGTCTATAGCTACTTTCCAAAAGAATTCAGGAATAGCGACTTTCTGAATACTTCTTTCAATGACGGGTAAATCAGGCGTTAAAACGCCGCCTGTTACTAAATAAAGGGGTACTTGTTCTCGATAAACATAAGCTCGTAAATCATTTTCTAAAGCCGCCCAATTTTTGCGATTAAAATCAGGAACTTGTGGAGACATATTAGAATAAAAATAAGATTCAGATAATGCTTTTTTAGACCATCTAAAATCTGCGGAAGGCGCTAAATGTCCTCTGTCCCAACCAAAGCCATCATAAGTCGTTTTACCTGCTGCATCTATAATTCTCAGAAAATAATCTTCTTCGATAGCCGTACCTGTAGTTACTTTAGGGTCTTCTCTAAAATCGTTACTTCTGGTCTCGTCACCGTTTAAAATATCAGGGGCAATAACATGTGCCACCCATTTGGCTTGTTCGTGTGCTTCACTATAAACTAAGGATAATAAGGAATGGTGAATGATAGTTTCGTCGGTTGCTAAAGCGGGCAAACCATGCGCCAATAACGCTTCATGGTAAATGGTCAATTTGGTGTTTTCTATTTGTGCTAGAAGACTTTTTTTATTAGTTTCGATTTGAGTTAAATCCTGCTCAAGTTGTGCAAGTTGTTGTTGGGCGGTAGATTGACCTTGTGAAATAGTCGTAAGTAATAATAAGAGAAAACAACAGAATTGATGCATTTTTATAATCGGAATTTGGGGGTGACAAAAATCTATACCCCAAAATAACCGACTTTTTGATGGCTTATTATACGGAAGGAATTAAAAGAAAAGAAATGTATGAAACTATCATTTTTTAGGTCAGTTTCGTATCTGTTTCCCTATTGAAGTATCTATCAAATTGAGGGAATTATTAATACTTTTTTGACGCTGATTTCGCTGATTATTAAGATGATATTATGATTTTTAGCCGAATTGATAAACAATCAAATCTTAGGAGTTGTGTAGAAAGCCCTATATTAAATCCTAATTTGTAATTAAAATCTTTAGTGATTGTTTGATTGCTAAATTGTTCATAGACCGATAATACAATATATTTGCAATTTACTATTGCTAAAACAAGGCGGCTGTGGAAAACAGCCACCTTGTATGCATTCGCAATTGGGCGGCTATTTCCCATAGCCGCCCAATTTTAAGCTACTAAATTAGTGAAATATGCTTTACTATAGGTCTATGAAATTGTTGTCGTAACACTTTGTAAAACAACAATTTAACAAATTTAACAATCATTTTACTGAAATTCAAATAAGTTACAAATATTAATTTTTACAAAATGAGGTTTGTTACACACACCCTACAGTTTATGTAAACAAACCCTTTTTCTTCATCAAAATCAGCGAAATCAGCGTCAAAATAAACGCTATTTGATTGCTCTTCAGTATTCTAATCACCCCACAAACTTATACCCTACGCCACGAATAGACAAAAATCGACTGGGTTTGCGAGGATTATCTTCAAAATATTTTCTAAAAGAAAGGATAAAATTATCTATGGTTCGGGTGGATGGATAGACGTCGTATCCCCAGACTGCTTGTAAAATTTGTTGGCGAGAAACGACTTCATTTTTTCTATCGACTAGCAGCTTTAGCAACATCGCCTCTTTTTTTGTCAACGTAAATGTACCGTTATTGCCTTGAGCCTCGAAGGTCACAAAATTGACGGTATGCCCACCGAATTCATAGATTTCAGGGGTGTTTTCTGGTGATTTACTAGTTCGTTTAAGGAGGTTATTAACCCGCAATAATAATTCCTCTAAATTAAATGGCTTCGTCAAATAATCATCTGCTCCTTTTTTAAGTCCTGTTACTCTGTCTATTGCCGTATCTTTTGCAGTTAACATCATAATGGGCACACTCATATTAGTCAAGCGGATTTGTTCACAAACCTGAAAGCCATCAATTTCAGGCAACATCACATCTAATAAAATAACATCAAAATGTTGCTCTTTGAAATGTTTGAGTGCGGTCTTACCATCTCCTGCTGTAACCACTTCATAATTCTCTAACTCGAGATTTAATTTAACAACATCTCTAATATTTTCTTCATCTTCTACTAAAAGGAGTCGCATAGGCTGTAATTTTCAATTTATAATTTTCAATTTTCAATTTTCAAACTTCTCAAAAAGTTGTGCTGTCGAAAATTTTAGTAAAAATCCTATAAATCAACCATTTATGCGTCATTGGTAGGTAAAGAAATACTAAAAATCGTACCTTGAGGTCGATTATTTGATACGTCTATAGTGCCTTTATGTGCCAAGACAATTTGATTGACAATGTATAAACCCAATCCAGTCCCTTTTGTTCTGCGAGTATCTTCATTTCCGACTCGATAAAAGCGTTCAAAAATTTTCTTTTTCTCTTTTTCAGGGATACCAATGCCATTATCAGCGAACTCTAAGTGTAGATTTGATTTTTTATCTTGTCGTAAAACAACAGATATTTTAGGATTTTCTGAGCCATATTTCACCGCATTTTCTAATAAATTCACCGCTACAGAAGTTAAGCCTGTTTTATCTCCCAATATAATAATTTCCTGTTCAGGTTTGCGAAAACCAAATTCAACTGCTGGATATTTATTTTGTAAACGTTCAATAATTTCTCCTAAAAATTGCTTTAGATGAATCGTTTCTAAATGTGGCGTATAAGCGGTTTCTACCTTTGCTGCTAATAATAAGTCATTCACTAATTCATTTAATCGGTCTGTTTCTTTTAGGGCATTACTAGAAAATTGATTAATATGCGCTGCACTTAATTCTCGTTTAATAAAAGTTTCTAAAACTAACTTAATAGAAGCAATAGGGGATTTTAATTCATGGGTAATAGATAACAAAAAATTACGGCGTTGTTGGGCGGCATTAATTTCTTTGTTATACCCTCGATTTATTAGATAAACGCCTATAATTAAACTTGCCACAAAAACAATGGATTCTCCTAAAATCATCCATTCTTGTCTTTTGTATTCTGCCTCTAATTTCTGATAAACTTCTGTATCGAAGAAATCTTTATCTGATTGAACTAGCCCTTCTGCGACCATTCCAATTTTATTCAATTCTGATTTGGCTAAAAAGGCATCTCTGTTTTTAGTAAACAACAATACCGACCACCAAGCAATGGCGATTAACATAAATAAAATCACAAAATTAGATAGTAACCTTAGTCGAACGTTTCTTTGCATATTTTTTATAGGATGACTCGATTAATTATGTTTAGCTATATGACAGACCAAATAATCTTTGCTTCAAAAGTACAACAAAAGAATACAATCTTTTCTATCCTGAAAATATTTTGACATTATTGGGAACAATCAATTCATATTTATTTTTGTCTATTTTTAAACAACTATTCCTTATGATAATAGGAATACTAAAAAAATATGATATATTAGCGTTTATATTATCAAAACGAAACTTTATTAATTTAACAATTTCAATTATTTACATTTCCCCAAATCATCCAGACCAATACACTATAACCTAAATTACGGATAAATAAATAATGCTTTATTAATCAACTTTTTTGGGTTTTTATTTGGGTATTTTAATAGGCATAAATTGAAATAATAGGCATATCAACACAAAACGAAAAACCACTTGCCTTTCCTTTCTATTTCCTATAAAAGTTCCTTCCTATGAGATTTTAAAAAATAATTTTTATAACCATAACATTTTTTGGTAAATACTAGTGATAGAATTATTAAAGCACAGGGTGATGAATAGTTGCTTTAAGGTTTTATCATTATTAGTATACAATCAGTTCAGTCCAACATTTTGTAATAGTTCCAAGTAATTGCATTTTACTAAACATCTATCAATTGCAACAACTATTCAAAACTGGTTAGTTGAAACTATAATGTCTCAAATTTTAAAATTAAAACTCACTAAAATGCTAAAACATCTATTTAACATTTTATGCGCTTTAATGCTGCTGTCTACAGTAGCCTTGCAAGCTCAAACAACTATTAGCGGGGTCATTTCGGATGCCGAATTAAACGAGCCATTAATTGGTGCCAATGTCATAATTGTCGGTACAACTATCGGTGCTAGTACCGATTTAGATGGTAATTATTCCATTACAAGTGACCATCCTCTCCCTTGGAATTTAGAAGTAAGTTATACTGGTTTTGCACCTAAAACAATGACCATTTCTGGCTCTAATGCTGCCTTGAATATTAGCTTAGAATCAAGTGCTATTATTGGACAAGAGGTGGTTATCTCTGCATCCAGAAAAAGGGAAAAAGTACAAGAAGCCCCTGCTTCTATTACGGTTATTGGTGCTAGAAAATTAGTAGCTACACCAAATGTTGATGCTGCCCGTTCTTTAATCAATGCGCCAGGGGTACAAATTCAACAACAATCCGCTGCTCGGATTAATATTGAATTGAGAGGTGGTTCGGGTTTATTTGGTACAGGTACTTTCCCGATTCAAGATTATCGAAGTTTAGTAGGCCCTGGTATAGGTACTTTTGATGTCTTAAATTCTCCACTAAATAATATTGACATCGCTAGAATTGAGGTGGTTCGTGGTCCAGGTTCTGCGTTATATGGTCCTGGAGTAACGACGGGTGTAGTTCACTTTATCACTAAAAATCCTATTGACCATCCAGGAACAACGGTAGAATTAATGGGTGGTGAATTGAATACTTTAGGTATCTCTGCAAGACATGCTACTAAAGTATCTGATAAATTTGGTTTTAAAATCAATGCGCACTATAAAAAAGGAGATGAATTCACTTTAGATGGTTCTGAAGGAACGACGGATGGTGCAGGTGTCTTCACGAGCCAGTTAGATAAATTTTCTCGTACCGTTTCCTCACCAACGATTACAAATGATGTAGTGGATGTCACTATTCCAGGCAGAGTATTATTAACAGAAAGCCAATTAGACCCTGATGGAGATGGAAATATGATGCAAAATGATTGGTGGAATTATGCAGCGAATGCTACTTTAGAATTTAGACCTGCAGATGATTTAAGTGTTTTTGTTTCAGGTGGGGTGAATCAAGCTTCTGCTGTTTTCTATAATTCACAAGGAGAAGGCTTAAGTCAAGCTACCGAATTTTGGGGGCAAACAAGAATGCAGAAAGGTGGTTTATTTGCGCAATTGTTCTATGTAAATAATAACGGAGGAACAGATAAAAATCCTACTTTCTTATACCAAACAGGTAATGCTTCACCAATTGCTAGACAACAATTAGAAGGGCAATTACAATATAACTTTGGGGTGCCTGCTTTTTTAGATGCCGACTTTACTGTTGGAATGGATTACCGACAAGCAGTTAATGACACTAAGAACTTAGTGTATGGTAGAAATGAACGGGATGATGATTATAGAATTTTTGGAACTTATATTCAAGGTAAATTTGCCTTAGCGAGCAAATTAGATTTAGTTTTAGCAGGTCGTTTTGATACCTTTAATTTCTTAGATGATAATTCTTTTTCTCCTAGAGCAGCTTTAGTATACAAGGTTAGTCCAAAGCATACGTTCAGGGCTTCTTATAACGAATCAGCTGGTCCTCCTTCTTCACTACAAGTAAATATTGATTTCCCAGTAGCTTCTCCAGTTCCTGGTTTATTTGATATTTGGTTATATGGTCAGACGCAGTCCCATACTTGGAATAATCCAGTAATTGATGTCACCTTACCTGGTGTTCCTGATTTACCAGCAGGTACCCCAGGTTTGCCTTTAGCTATTCCTTATGGAGCGGTTGCTGGTCAAGTATTACCTGCTGTATATGCAGGTTTAGAAGCCAATCCTGCAACAGCACCTTTATTGCCAGCCATTCAAGCATTTTTTGATGGCTATGCACCAGGAGGTACTACTGGAAATTTCTCTCGGTATAATATCTTTAATGGGCAGCCAATGCCTGATTTAGTGCCAACAGCTCCCGCTACATTGACCAATACGACAACGCTAGAAGTTGGCTATAAAGGTTTAATAGGTAACAAATTGGGTGCTTCGGTAGATTTATATCATGTAACAACCAAAGGATTTACTCAGTTTACAGCAGTTGGTCCAACAGTAGCCTTAGTAGGTGCTGATGTTCCTGGAGATTTATCAAATCAAATAGGCGCTGATTTAACACCTTATTTAACTGGTGTACTTACTAGTTTAGGGCTTCCAGCTGACCAAGTTGCAGGTACAGTAGGTGCATTAGTGCCAGTTATTGCGGGCGGATTTGCCCAAGGAGGTGCAGGTTTTGATGCAGCAGCAAGTCCACTTTATGGTATCTTCGGAGCGATAGAATCTGACCAATTGCCTCAAGGAGATGGAATTACGCACGTTGCTGCGGGTTATCGCTCTTTTGCAGATGCGGAAAGAGATAGATTAGGATTAGATATTGGATTGGAATATTTTGTAAATAATGACGTATCCTTCTTTGGTAACTACTCTTGGGTTGACCAAACAGAATGGATTCCTGGACAAGATGATGATGATGGTTTACCATTCTCTTCTTTCTTGAATATTCCTAAAAACAAATTTAGATTAGGATTTAACTTAGCTCCAGAATATGGATTCAGAGCAAATATTGCTTTCCAACATGATGATGAATTTTTAGTAGATGCTGGTCAGTTTTCTGGCACTGCACAAGAGAAAAATTTAGTAGATGCGGGTGTAGGATATAGATTCGATAATGGTATTTCTGTTGACTTAACAGCTACGAATCTTTTTGATTCTGAATATAGAGCTTTACCAAATATGCCATTAATTGGTAGAAGAGTTTTAGGTAAAGTAACTTTTGATTTTGGTGGAACAGGAAGAGCAGATGCAGATGGTGATGGTGTTCCTGACAGCAAAGACAACTGCCCTAATACTGCTGGTTTAAAAGCTTTCGGTGGATGTCCTGATTCTGATGGCGATGGCATCATGGATAGCGCAGATGCTTGTCCTTTAGCAGCAGGCCCTGCTGGTTCTCAAGGTTGCCCAGATACAGATGGTGATGGTGTGTTAGATAAAGATGATAAATGTCCAGACGCTGCTGGCCCAGTTAGTGGTTGTCCTGATGCGGATGGTGATGGTGTTGCGGATGGCGATGATAAATGTCCAAATGTTGCGGGTGCTTTAATGGGCTGCCCCGATGCAGATGGTGATGGTGTGGCTGATGGTGATGATGCTTGTCCAAATGCTGCGGGTCCAATCAATGGTTGCCCTGATAGTGACGGAGATGGTGTGGCAGATAATGCAGATAAATGTCCTGGTGTAGCAGGTGATGGTTCAGATGGTTGTCCTTCTGACCCAGATTCTGACGGCGATGGTATTGTAGATAGCAAAGATGCTTGTCCAAATGCTGCTGGTCCAGTTAATGGTTGTCCTGATGGGGATGCAGATGGTATTGCAGACAAGAACGATAAATGTCCAACTTTAGGTGGAAACGTAACAGCAGATGGTTGTCCAGTTGTGCCAACTAGAGTCACAGAAGTATTTAACCGTGCTTTGCAAGGGATTCAGTTTGAAACAGGTAGTAATAGAATTCGTTCTGCTTCTAGAGTTATTTTAGGAGAGGTAATTTCTATTATGAAAGATAATCCTGCTTACCAATTGAATATTGGTGGTCACACAGATTCTATTGGTTCAAGTGAATCTAATGAGCGTTTGTCTCAAAAAAGAGCAGATGCGGTTAAGAAATATTTGACGGATAGAGGCGTAAGTAGCAGTCGAGTTAATGCTGTTGGTTATGGCGAAAGTAACCCAATTGCGGATAATAAATACAATGCTGGTCGTAAGCAAAATAGACGAGTAGAATTGTCTGTGAATTATTAATAAGACGGTTTACAGTGTATGGTTAATGGTACACGGTAAATCATCATAAATATTAAGCCGCAAGGGTTCTTTGGAATCTTTGCGGCTTTTTTGATGCATGTAATTTATCCTTCGTATTCTATTAACGCCTAAGTAGTTAGTCAAGGTAATCCTGTTGGATAATTTGGCGACTTTTAAAGTTGTATGTCGTTAAAAATACTTTTGCTCTTGCTCTTTTTGCTACTAGCAAAAGCCAACCCAGATAGCTGGGCTATGTCTGCGTTGCAGCCCATCCGAATTGCGGTTCGGTAAGTGTCTCGGTGGCCTGCTCAGTGCTTTTAACGACCTTGTAGTAATACACGGGCAATGCAATCACGATAACCAGTGCGGCTATCAGAGCGGCGATTTCCCACCGTCCTGTTGTCGGCTTTGCTCTGCTCATGTTGCCTTCGGATAGCTGACCTGCTCAGCGGAAAGCGCGGCACGCTTCAGACTGCGCCGCG
>JBGCFJ010000212.1:0-2709 GCA_045106885.1 Saprospiraceae bacterium | reverse complement strand
CCAACGGATTTAATTTCCCAACGGATAATTATCAGTTTATTAGCTGATGCGCTATACAATAAAAATAAGACCATTTTACTGAAAAAATAGAGCTTTCCTTACAGGAATCCTCTATTAACCGAAAAATCCTCCATACAAGCCCCACAAGTTATGAATAGGTCAATGATGCAATAAGCTCATTGAATTTTTTATTAGCAGGTTCGTCTAGGTCAATGCCAACATTTGATAAGGAGGTACTATGCTTATAATAATATTTTATTTTCCCTTCGTTCCTTAAAAAAAATAACATGAAGTACTTATTAATCCTACTGTTTTCTATTACTGCAATAGGACTACAGGCGCAAATAAAATTTAACATCACTTCTTTATCTGATAATGAAACTTACTTGGTGAGCCTTATATCAGATGAAACTATAGAGGCACCATTTAATAAAGTGTCTAATCTACAAGTTGTGGTTAAATCAGAAAAAAATAATCCGCTAGATGCGATTCAACTAGAAAGTCTGATTCCTGGAGTTGTTTGGTCAAATGATGCTTATTTTGACAATTCTAGCTCTAGAGATGCCTATAAATTAACGGCTTTTACCGCTACACCTTCCTATATTGGTGCATTGAACATAGAAGCAGACACCGAGCTTCCTTTATTCACCATGAAGCGCACCGACGGTAATTGCATTGGTCGCTTAACACTACCTCATAATAATGACCAAGCGATAATAACAGCTATTCAACATCAACTCAACCTTACTCAGAGTATCACTATTTTAGGAAAAAGAGGCAATGCCTTTAGTCATTTGCTCAACACTACTATGGCTAATTGTGATAATGGAAAAATGGAAGCGGATGTGCTATCCACCGATTTTACCTTAGCGGCTTATCCTGTTCCAGCTAAAAATAATATTCAGATGGAATGGACAAGTAATCACCGTTATAACAATTTAAAGGCGGATATTTTTAATAATAAAGCACAGTTGCTACAATCCATTCTATTGCCCTCCACAAAAGGGAGACATTTACAAGAAATTGACTTGTCTACTTATAGTGCAGGTTTATATACGCTGCGACTAACAACAGATGAGCTAGTCTTAAAAACCAATAAATTTATTATTCAAAAATAATGTAGTGCTATAGAAGCAAAGCATTGATTGCTATTTTCTGTTTTTTAGAGAATAGCGGAATAATTAATAGTGTTTATTCTGAATTTTTTTGTGTGGCAAAAGGCTACCCGTCTAAGATTGGACATTGTCGACAACAGCGAATCTATATTCGCTGCTCTAAGCGTCGGAAAATATAGCTTTTCCGTTGTCTGTCCTAAACTTGAGTGCCCTACTTTAGACGGGTAGCCTAACAAAAACATTGGTTTTTGAAAATCAATTTTTTACAGTTATTCTAAATTAGCCATTCAGAATTAGTCTAATGATATAAATCTATTGTAGTATTCAATCAAGCTAAAATAGACAGATAATTGGGGTATTCACAGACTTCTAGCTGTTTGACTGCCGCCTGTCATTTCTAAGTGGATGGAAAGACTAGTGGTTTAAGACATAAGTAATTGATAGTTTATAACCTGTCAAGGATTTATGACTTGATTCACTAGCTATTTATTTAATTTTTTGAACATACCAAACATGAGACGTTTTTTTTACATTTTTTATTTTTTCCTCATCAGTTTTGCCGCCAATGGGCAGGTAGAATATGATTTGACCTATGATTCTGGAACGGGCGTTTATACCGTATCCATGGAATCAGAAGTAGGGTATAATGCTCCCTTCTCTAGAATGAGTTCCTCTACGCAAATAACCGTTGTGTTCCCCCATACAATGGGTGGGTTTCAAATTAACAATTTAACGAATTTGCAAGGAGACACAAATCCCCTCAGTTGGACGTATTCTCGTATAGATGCACCTACTGAAAATCCAAATGCAGATTATCTAATTTTTACTGTTGGTAATTCGGGTACTTACACCCCATTAGATATTCCAGCGAACACAACTCTTGAACTTTTTTCTTTTGAAAGTAATAGTGGCTGTATAGGTGATGTCGCCTTATTCGATAACGATAATGACCCTTTACTGGCCAATACCAATCTTAATACAGGGCATAACATGGTTATCCTTGGAGGCGGTCTAAGAAATTTGTTCGATGGCGTATTATCTAATACTGCAACTTGTGCTTCGACGGGTGTAGATTATTGCTTGTCGCTTAATCCTTCTACAGGGGTATATACCATCTCGATGGAATCCAAGGAAATTTATAATACCCCTTTCTCTCGGATGAGTTCCTCTACACAAATTACTGTGGTCGTTCCTCATACCATGGGAGGATTCCAAATTAGCAATTTAACCAATCTACAAGCAGGAACAACTCCTCTTAATTGGTCGTACTCTCGTATAGATGCGCCCGCTGAAAACCCAAATGCAGATTATCTGATTTTTTCTGTTGGTAATTCGGGTACTTATACCCCTTTTGATATTCCAGCAAATACTTTTCTGGATTTATTTTCTTTTGAAAGCAATAGTGGCTGTTTAGGAGAGGTCGCTTTATTTAACAATGATAATGACCCTTTATTAGCTAATACCAACCTCAATACGGGACATAACATGGTTATTCTTGGAGGTGGTTTGAGAAATTTATACGCAGTAAATGTCTGCGGTCCAGCTATTTGTCAAATACAAGCTATCAACGAGAATCCTATAGCAATAGACGATG
>JBGCFJ010000211.1:0-5409 GCA_045106885.1 Saprospiraceae bacterium | reverse complement strand
GCATAAATAGAACCAATAATGCCAATGCCCCAGACACAAATCCATAAAGAAGTGGTTTTAGTTACGCCTAATAATTCAGGTAAATTGAACATGGCACTAAAAGCAACTGCTCCTGAATATAAAACAATAGGTAATAAAACGACTACATATCCCGATAAAAATAAGGCAGAAGTAATACTTTTGGTCGTTGTATCATATCGCCGTTCTAAAAACTGAGGAACGGTCGTTAATCCACCTTTTAAATACCTTGGCAGTAAGAAAATAGCAGTCACCACAATTGCCATTGCTGCTAAGGTTTCCCAAGCCATTACTAAAAGTCCTTCGGTGTAGGCTTGTCCATTTAAACCAACAATCTGTTCGGTAGATAAATTGGTCAATAAGAGCGAACCTGCAATCACACCAGCCGTTAAACTTCGACCTGCTAAAAAATAACCGTCTGAGGAAGATTCATCGGTCTCTTTAGTTGACCACCATGCAATTCCTGCTACTAATAATGTAAATCCTAAAAAAGAAATTAAGCCCATTATGATAAAGTTAGTTTGTTTAATCTCAATTCCAATAAATTACTACATTCCTTTGGGGTATTGAGATTGAAGTTGCGGTTTTTTATATTCATTAACCTCAAATCATTTATTTTTAGAAGTTTACTAATGACCAATGACTGAATGACTAATGACTTTATTTTGAATTAGTGTAAAAAAGACAATAAGTTTAGAATTATCCTAATTTTCGGTAGCTTTTTTAGAAAATGGGAGCATTATCTATTACCTAATATCTGTTGCCTTCATTCATCCGTTGGCAGAAATAGACCAACGGATGAATGAAAGTAACGGATATTTATTATTTTTTAATTGGACTATCTATTATCGAGCAATCAGAAAACCAACGATTAAAAACACATTATAAAAAATATAACTTTTTAGCGGTAGGTAATCAGTTAATGGAATTTTGAAAGTAAAATGTACATAAGCGATTAAGATTATTTTATTGACGAGGTAAGCAATAACAGTCGCAAAGGCAATGCCTACTAAACCATGTATTTCGACCAAATAAAGACTTAGCCCTACATTAATAAGGACTTCAATAATGGCACTCCAGACCAAAACAAAATTATGCTGTTGTGCATAAATAATCACTTGGGGCAATAATAAACGACTAGAAATAATCAGCAAATAAACATTAAATACTTGGGCGGATTCGGCAAATTTATCGGTGTAAACCAAGGGGAATAAATAAGGACTCAACAAGATTAAAAGGACGGTTACTGGAAATAACCAACGGGATAATTTATGAACTTCTGCTTTTATTTTAGTAATCGCCAATGGTTGATTTTCTACGGCTAATGGAATTAGAGTAGCCGTCAAAGCAGCCGTTAAAATAGTGACCAGTGGTAACTCTCTCGCTCCGTAACGAAAAACGGCAAACATTCCAGTATCTTCAAAATGACTAGTGACGATAAAACCGTCTACATATTCCATACCGCCGCCTATTAACATGTGTAAACTTAAAGGAAGCATTAGTAATAATAGGTTTTTTAGTTGCAACCAGTTTAAGCTTACTTTAGTGTTTGCCGCATTTCTTTTTGGAGAAAAAAGTACGTTTAATAACCAAATAAATTTTAAAATACTCCACAGTAAAAGCCCTTGAAAGATACCGCTTAACCCCCAATTAAAAACCAAAGGAATAATAATGACTAATAACTGACTACTGAAAATAAGCGCACCATACCAAAGAATTGCTTTTTCTTTTTTTTGTAATAAATAGATATATTCGATAATAGCGGTTGGGGCATTAAAAACCAAGAAAAGACTAATTAAGCCAATATGTGCCAACTCCTCATATTGGGTGAATTGATGAATGATAAAATCTTGGAAAAAATAAAGGAGACCACCTGCGGAAACGCCTAATATGAAAAGTAGAAAAGCTAAATTGATTAATAAGGAATGCGCCTCTTTTTCTTTTGAAAATTGACTAAGTAGGCTTTTGATGCCTGCTGAAATCCAGAAAAAGGATAGGAAATTGCCTAGAAATAATAAGACTTCATAAAGCGCAATTTCTGGCGTGGAGAGCTGGAAAAATCTTGCTAATAAGATACCGATTAATAGCGTCGTGGCAAAACGCATTAATTGGAACGTTTGTAAGGCGTTTAAAGGGTACTTATTAGACCAATTTTTCAAAGAAAAGATTTTAGTATGTTTTCAATTTGCTTTTTGTGATTTTTTATAATGTTAAAAGGTATTGCATGAAGTTCAAGCTTTAATTTCCCTTCTTTTTCTTCGTAAAAAAAAGGGCTTAGTTTATTTTGAAAATTTTTATTAAATGGATAGATTAAGAAAAGTTTAGGTTCAGTTTCTCCTTCTTGATATTTTTTACCATACGCATAAAGCTGGTATAAATCGGACTGACTGATAAGATATTTTTTTTTAGTGAAATGTTCATTTATCATTTTCCATTTCGTATCAATAACTATGCATTCGTTCTTATTAATTTCATTCTTAGCATAAATATCTGGACGAAGAGCAAATATTTTCCTTTCAAGATGATTCTCTATTAAGTGATGTTTGTTGTGTTGAGTTTTTATTTCGTAACCTGTTGAATATTTCTTAAATAAATGAGCAATAAAACTTTCAAACACTATTTCCATTGGAAATAGCATAGCTTGGTTAATATTATCTCCAGAAAAATTAGTAAAGCCTTTATTTAGTAAAAATACTTCCGCCCACTTTAGAATTTTATCATATTCTTTAAATAACCTCGAATTATTTTTGGTGTCATTTATATCTTTTTTAAGATTACTTGAGATAGGTACATAATCTAATAAATTAAGCAATCTGACGATATTATCTTTATTTCTTGATTTGGTAGTGAGGTTAAGAACCTTTAAAAGAGTAGATTTAATTAATCTATTTTGTGGAATATTTTCATCAAATATGGTGGTGTTTATATAAAATCTTGATTTATTATATAAGTTCTTGGTTATATGTTTTTGAAATACCAAATTACCTTTTAAGAATCGAGCATTCTTTTCTTTTTTAGTATATCCTTTTTTTATCCCCTTTAAAATTACTTGTTCGGCTTCTCTTACAAAATTTAAAATAAATATCTCTAGTAGAGGAAAATTATTTTTTGATTCTAAAAAAGCATCTTGAAAAGAAATATGATTTAACTCTTTTAATGTAGCTAGCATCTTCAAAAAGAATTTTTTAGATTCCATTTGAGAATCTACGCCATAGATTTTTGGTAATATTTCTATTATATCTCGCTTTTTTGTTTCTAGGAGTCCGACGTAATTCTTAGCTTGAATAATTCTTTTACCTTTCTTTGTAGATAATTTGAAAGCCTTATCTATGCTATTGTCTATAGCTTGATGTTCCAGAATATAATGCCAGATATTATTAAATGAATTATCAGGAATAAAAACTTCACTAGAAGTACTTATTCGATTTGGAAAATCTCTCGAAGATTTAATTTTACCAAATTCCTTAACTTGATATACTTTCATCAGCTACGTACATTAAGGTGAAAATCGTTTCATCAATAGCGTCTTCCTCTAAACTTTTGATAAATTGCTCATTTATGGAATAAACATTTTTCTCTTCATCTACTAAATCACTCTCCGTCAAAAATGGGTTTTGAGATTTATTTAAAATAAAAAAACAATGTTCCTTTTCATTCTTTCGAGGATTATCATCCCCTAAAACAAGTCGTATTCTTTCGTAATCATTATAGAAATATTCTTCTAGTAAAGGAATAACCTTCTGCATAAAAATAGCTAATAAATCTTTTTTAGGCGAAGTTGAATTTTCTAATTTTAGAAAATAAGCATGTCCAATACATTGATCTTTACCCAAAAAGTGCTTAATACGTTCATTAATAGAATCAAATAAATTGACTAAATCAATATTTCCTATTTTGTTAATGCCTTGCTCACTGAAAACTTCTGAATTAGGTGCCAATTCAATAAATTCAAATCTACGTCTAAGAGCTGTATCCATTAAAGTTATAGACCTATCAGCAGTATTCATAGTACCGATAATTTGTAAATTAGCAGGAATCCCAAATTGTCTTTTTGAATAAGGCAGAGATACTATCATTTCTTCACTTCCTCCAATTCTTTTGTTAGTTTCAATCAAAGTAATTAAGTCACCAAACACTCCTGCTATATTAGCTCGATTTATTTCGTCAATACAAAAACAAAATATATTACCTTCTGAAATTGCTTGTTGGAATTTCTCTTGCCTATCTTCCTTAGAAGCAGCTAGACATTCTTTTAAAGAGGAATAGCCAGCCAATAGAGATGCAGCTTCGCAAGCTTGGAAAAATATACCATTTGAATATTCATAAGAAATTTCCTTTTGACTACGATCAGTTTCGCTTATAATAGGTTTAATTCCTTCAATAAATTCCTCATAACTATAAGCTTGATGGAAAGTGATAAAAGATTTTGAATCCTCATTTTTTCCAAATAAATAACTGTTATTCAATCTACGGGTTTTTCCTGTCCCAGGTGGACCATAAAGAATTATGTTTGAGATTTTTTTACTAACATTCCCCGTTTCTTTATTATCAAAAATAGGTGGAGAAAAATAAGTTTGGTCTGAAGTAAGAATAGTTTTATCAACTGCAAAAAAATCTTTCGTATAAGAAAAATGTTCATTATCTTTATTTATACTGAACATTTCATATGTTTCTGAATCTTTCTTTTTTATAATTACAATTTTATCTCCAATATTTAAGGTTCTTTTAAATGTTTGGGCACTTCCTTCAAAAGTAATAAAAGCATATTCATACTCCGTTTGAAGACCATACTTTATGACAATAAAACCAATATCTACACCTACTTTTACCTTCAGTTTATATTTCCATTTAGAAACATACTTATTACGTAGAACAACAGGAAAAAAATTCTTTACATCATTAATATTCTTTTGGATTTGTCTATCACTTTTAACAACATTTCCTATTGCAATAATCATTAAAATAGAGCTTACATCCTCAAAATATTCTTCACCTAGACTTAGAGAAAGTATTAATTCGTCTTTAATCTTCTTAAACTCAAATGGTTCTTCGTAATTTATTATAGCCATGTTATAAATAGTTTTGTAAAAAATGCCCAATAACACTTTTAACTAAAGGAACTGGAACCGCATTTCCGATTAATCTATATTGTGTAGTATAAGCAAGTCCAATTTCTTTCGCTTTTTCCGCATATAAGTCAGGAAAGCCTTGTAATCTAAATCCTTCTAAAGGTGTAATTCTCCTTATCTTCTCTGTTTTTAAATCTACTTTTGGACGACTATAAGGTTTTTTATTCTTGATATAGGTTTCGCTAAAATAATTATCTTGATTAGCTCGGTGCCATTTTGACATTGAAGCTGTAATCGGTCTTGCTATAGCATTATCTATTTC
>JBGCFJ010000210.1:0-2504 GCA_045106885.1 Saprospiraceae bacterium | reverse complement strand
GTAATTTGGCGACTTTTAAAGCTGTACGTCGTTAAAAATACTCGCCATAGCAAAGGCTATGTCTGCGTTTTTTGCCTAGTACAACTTCAAAATTCATCCAAATACAACCCGACACTATCATCTTGACGGACTACTAAGGTAACACATGAGAGCTGTGAGTTCTAGATATGAAATAGGCACAGCTCAGAGAGCTGTGTTACTTAATTTTTTGCTTTTGCTAAAGTAATATATTGTTGAATAATTGTTTCTAAAGTTGACAATGGAACAGAGCCATTTTCTAATATTTTATCGTGAAAGGCTGCTAAATCAAATTTACTGCCTAATTCACTTTCTGCCAATTTTCGTAATTCTCGAATCTTTAATTCGCCAATTTTATAAGAAACAGCTTGTGCAGGCCAACCGATATAACGGTCAATTTCTGTATTGACTTCATGTAAAGATAAAGCGGTATTTTCAGACATAAATTGCACCGCTTGTGCTCTGGTCCAATCCATATAATGCATCCCAGGGTCAACGACTAAGCGGCAAGCTCGCCACATTTCATAGGTCAATCGACCGAAATCTTCATAAGGTGTTTTATACATGCCTGCTTCCTTACCTAAAAATTCGGCGTATAAACCCCAACCTTCTCCAAAAGCGGATAAATAAGTTTGTTGTCGAAAGGTAGGGATATTCTCCATTTCAGCGGATAACATCATTTGTAAGTGATGCCCTGGAACACCTTCATGTAAGGACAAAGCAGGTAATACATAATAAGGTCGAGATTCCAATTTATAGGTATTGACCCAATATTCTCCTGATTTTTTACCTGCGTAAGAGCCAGGAGAATATCGACCGCCCGTATAATTAGGCGCTAAAGCAGCAGGCACGGGGGTAACCGTCAAAGGCATACGAGGTAATTTTCCAAAATATTGCGGCAATTTTCCTTGCATTTCTGAGGTAATCCAAGCAGCTTGTTGTAGTAAAGCTTTAGGTGTTTTAGGATAAAATTGCGGGTCTGTTCGCAAAAAGACTAAAAAATCAGCAAACGAACCTTTAAACCCTAATTCGTCAATAATTTGCTGCATTTCTCCTCGAATTCGTTTGACTTCTGCTTGTCCAATATCAAACACTTCCTTAGGAGAAATATCAAAAGTAGTAAAAAATTGGACTCTTTGCTCATAAAATGCTTTGCCGTCTGTTATGCCAGTAATGCCAACTTTTTGAGGCGCATTTCCTAGATATTCATAAGCCAAAAAGGAACGAAATTCTCTATAAGCAGGTAATATTTTATGATCTAATAAGTCTGATACGACAGTTGTTCTACCCGCATTTCCTTTTACTGCATTCAAAAAAAACAAGTCTTCTTTAGGGGTATTCAATACGCCATCAATTAATTTAATACAATTTTCAACGACCAATTTCGGAGAAGATTTGCCTTTAGCTTGACCAATTTGCATTTGGTCCATTCTGGTTTGAAAGTAAGCAGGCAAGGCATTTAATTTAGTTTGAAATCTTTCGAAATCTTCTTCATTGGTAACTTGTTGATTTTGTAGACTATAAACGACGCCTGCCAAAAATCCTCCCTCTGAGTTTAAAGGGAAAAGATGTGATTCAAAATCCAAAAGATAGATTCTATCTTTTAATATTAGCTGGAGTAAATTATGATTTATTTTATCAGAAGCAGTCAGTTTATGAACATCAATTTCTGCTAATCTAGTCAATATTTTGGTATAGCCTGCTAACGCTTGTTTAGATTTTTCTGCTGATAAATTAGGCCACGGCGCAGCATATTCTTCGCTTATTTGCTTTCCTAAAGCTTCATAATCGTTAATAATAGTGGAAATATTATCAGTAGGAAGATTTGTTGCTATTGTAGATTTAGTCGTATTACAACTCAACCAAAATAAGCATCCAAACAATAGAGAAATAATTAGCTTTTGCATCGGTCTATTTTAAAGTAAGAAGCATTCGGTTTAATGAGAACAAAAAATATTGCTTGGACAAAGATATCCAAACTACAATTAAAAATTCGTGGGGAAATAAAATTCGTGGGGATTAAATCCCTTACTAATAAAACAAGGCAGTTGTCATTAACAACCGCCTCGTAATTTATATTAAAACGTGAAATTTAGGATTACATATAATGATTGTCTTTCAATCCCTAAATCCTTCAACCCTTCAATCCTTATAACTAGAAATACTTAATCGTCAAATCAATTAATTTTTGCTTAAACCCATTATAAGGTGGCATTAATAATTCTAAAGCGTTGGGTACATTTTGCTTTAAAACGCCTCTAGCATTAGAAAAGGATTTAAAGCCAAAATGTCCATGTCCTTTACCGATACCACTATTATTAGACCCACCAAAAGGCAAATTACCATTAAAAAAGTGAACCGCATTATGATTGATACAAGTACCACCAGCTCTGGTATTCGCTAAAATATGATTGATGTTTTTATTTTTACTACTGTAGATATAAAGGGATAAGGGCTTTTCTCGACTATTTATCTTTTCAATAACC
>JBGCFJ010000021.1:0-4386 GCA_045106885.1 Saprospiraceae bacterium | reverse complement strand
GATTTTCAAAATTATGGTATTCTGACAATACTTTTTTTGACTAATCTAATTTCAATTCCTTTTTCATTTCCTTAAAAATCTGTTCATCTAATTCGGGATTAGCCGTTTCTTCTTCTAAATCAACCAACCATTGTCCATTAATTTTTTGTAGTAAAAAGAAATCTTCTATCAACTCTCCTTCTTCTAGAATGGTATAGGTGCAGGTCGCTTTTGTTCCTTCTGTAGCGCAATTCATTTTCACAAAATTAGTTTGGTAAACTTGAGAATCATTAAGAAAAAGCTCTTTGTTTTCTGCTAACCATTCTTGGGTTGAGGTAGTGCTGAGCGCTGCTGCTTTTTCGATTTCATTTTTGTCTAAATAAACTTGCCATTGCTTGCTGACAGTTTCTGGCGTATTGGGCAAAGCATCTTTTACCTTAGGCTTAGGTGCAGTATTATTACAGCTAAAAATTATGAACAAGCCTAATAAATATGCAAGCTTATATTTCTTAAAAACAAAAACTGATATTAGAGAATGGTATGATGTATGAATTTTCAAATGTCTGATTTTTAATTTGGTAACTGCTTATATTTTTGAGGCGCTAGATTATTTAAATGAGGAACTCATCATTCTTTAAAAAGCCTTAATAATTGCGCTGCTCCTTGAAAAGGAGATAATTCATTCTTCAAAACAGCTTTTTCTATCACTAATAGGGCTTTTTGAATGTCTTTATTTTGATAAAAAGTGGATTGTAATCCTTGATTAATGGATGCTTCTAGCCAATATTTAGCTTGCTGTTGTCTATTATTTTTAAAGTATTGGTTTTCTTTTGTCAATTTAATATATTGACCAATTTGTTCCCAAATTTTTTCAATACCTTCATTAGAAATCGCAGAACAAGTTAAAGCCGTGGCGGTCCAATTACTCGCTTTAGGTGGAAAAAGATGTAAGGCATTTTTATAATCAATTCGAGTCTTTTTAGCTAATTTTATCCTATCTCCATCTGCTTTATTTATTAAGACCAAGTCTGCCATTTCCACAATACCTCTCTTGATACCCTGCAATTCATCCCCTCCTCCTGGTAATAAAAGTAGTAAAAAAAAGTCAACCATCGAATGTACTAAGGTTTCCGATTGACCAACGCCTACCGTTTCCACAAGAATAGTATCAAAACCTGCTGCTTCACACAACATCATGGTTTCCCTAGTTTTTCGAGCCACTCCACCTAATGCTGACTTGGCAGGAGAAGGTCGCACAAAAACATTTTCTAAATGCGCCAATTTTTCCATTCTCGTCTTATCTCCCAAGATGCTACCGCCACTAATCTGACTAGATGGGTCCACTGCTAACACCGCTATTTTTTTCCCTTGTTCGACTAAGTGGCTACCAAAAGCTTCTATAAAAGTACTTTTTCCTACGCCTGGAGTGCCTGTAATCCCTAAACGAATAGACTGATTGGCAAATGGTAAACATTTTTCGATAATCTGCTCGGCCATCTGCTGGTCAATGAGTCGAGTACTCTCGATAATGGTAATTGCCTGAGATAAGATGACCTTGTCTCCTTGCTGGATACCTTTAATATAATAGGCGATATCTCCTTGTTGTTTACGCTTTTTGGCTAAGATGTTTTTTAAATGCGGATTGAGGGCGGTAGGAGACTTGACGCCAGTAATTACTTTAGGAGTAGTTTGGTTGGTGGATGTTGATTTTTTTTTCACACCTCAAAAATAGCAGAAAATATACTTTTTCGCACGCCAAAGGAATGATGAACTATAAATGATGGACGATGAATTCGTAAATTATGGGAAATCGAAGCTTATTATTCAGATATAGAGCATCAGATAAAAAACTGATAAATGGTTAGTCGAACGTGTCGGACACCTTTGGAGGTGTCCGACACGTGATTAATCTGACTATCTACAGATAGTCAGCTAAAAAATACTTAGAGGAGTCGTGTTACCATTGCTATGGCAAAGTAACACGACCCTCCTGAATTATATCCTATTTTTTAGATACCCAGTTTTTTAATACCGAATAGCGACACTCAAAATATTATCTCCTGCTTCCATCTGATGCACAGCTTCCATCCCCTCTGTTACTTTTCCAAAAATTGTATAGCCTCCATCTAAATGAGGTGTAGGAGAGTGCGTAATAAAAAATTGGGTACCTTCCGTGTGATTTCCAGCAGATGCCATACCGATATAGCCTGCTTCATCATAATATGCCAATGGTAATTCTGACCGAATAGAATAAGGTAAACTACCATACCCATCTCCTCTAGGACAACCTCCTTGAATCACAAAATTAGGCACTACTCGATGGAAACTTTTGTCTTTAAAAAATTCGGACTCCGCTAATTGAATAAAATTAGTAACCGTTCCAGGTGCTAAGAGTGGGAACAAACTCACCCTGATTTTCCCTTTTGCTGTTTGAATAACCGCAGCGGCGCTGCTGGTTACTCGTTGCAATAAATTAAAATCAATTGGATGATTAAAAGCAGGTGCAGTTTGTTTTGCAGCAGGTGTTTTGCCTTGAAAG
The DNA here is from genome assembly GCA_045106885.1 of Saprospiraceae bacterium. Lineage (GTDB taxonomy): Bacteria > Bacteroidota > Bacteroidia > Chitinophagales > Saprospiraceae > JAFMDF01. Next base: position 1,868 of record JBGCFJ010000021.1, on the reverse strand, counting down.
AAATCAATTGCATTTTGTACCTTATCATAAGTTTCGGTAGCTGCGGGTAAGTCTAAATCTTTTTGAGCGGCAATAATAATAGGTAAACTATCTTGTAAGGCTGTTTTAAAATTATCATTAATACCATTCAAAATATCTGCTGCTACTGCCATGCTACCCACGTCACCACTTCTAAAGACATCTAATAAAAAACCAGATAAATCTCTAGTAACTCGGCGTCGGCTTACCCCAAATACTTTATCAAAATCAGGATTAGCGATAATGCGACCAATGCCAGAAACTAAAGAAGATTTTTCAATAGGTGTTTGTAGGTTAGGGATTTGGTCTAGCATAAATGAATAGTTCCAGCCAAAATCCCCCATTGCGTTTAATACTGCTGCTTTCTCTGTCGTAGTTTGAGCACCTAGGAATCGCTTTCGGAAAGTAGCATTAATGCCTCCTTTGGTGTCTACCATATAAGGCGGTAGATTTTTATTGGCGGCTTCTAAAAGTGCCAACTGTACTTGCCAAGGGCGGTCTACTTTTGACATTCGATAATAACTAGCTGCTTGACGAGCAGTGCCATTGTTAATCAAAAACTGGGCGGCCATTTGTGCAATTTTTAAATTAGGATCATCCAAAGCGGTTAAAATAGTTGCACTAACACTATCATAGTCTGCGCCGTTTAAAGCTCGAATAGTATTGACTTTTATTCGGTAATCTGTTTCTTGATTGAATTGTTTAATTAAAGCATTAGTGGCTGCTGGTGTTTTAATTTTCCCCAATGCTAGTGCTAGTGGACTTCTTATTTTAGCATCGCTTTCTGTTGCGAAGGTTTCGCTTAATGATTGCACATTAGCAGAGATGTCGATGCCTGCTGCCCGACCTAAATAATTCGCTGCTATCAATCTTACACTCTTTGGATATAATGGATTGTTGACAAAAGCCAACATTTTAGAAGTTCCTTCTGGACTCACCATTTTCCGCATAGCAAACCGATAAATACCATAAGCTTGCCCCTTTAATAATAAAGTATCTGTCGCTTTATAAGTAGAAATACCTGTTAGTAAATTTAAAGTTTCTTTGGGCGCACATTTACCAACTGCTTCTAAAATAATACCATTTGATTTTACAAATTGCCGAGCTGTATCATATTGTTCAAAAGCCCCCATCAATATATTAGCACCTCGTTCTTCTCTCAATTGTCCGATAGCATAAGCCGCTGCAACTCTTACTTCTGGCACAACATCTTTTAATAATAGCGCCAAACTATCTAAAGCCATTTTATCTTTAGTTGACCCAAAAGCCATAGCGGCAGCATAACGATAAGAAGGGTCTTTATCTCTGAAAAAGGGATATAGTTCCGCCGTTTTTTGTTCATCTTGATAACGGATAATTTCCTGTAAGGTAGAATCCCTTAAATCTCTGGTGACTTCTGTTAGTACAACTTCTTCTGGTGGTACACATTGAAATAAAATAGCCGAAAGCAACAGAAACAAAATATATTTAAAATTGATGGTCATTACGATAGGTTTAGCATGGTTTTCGGACAAACACTTATATATAATGGGTAGAAAAAGCAATAAGCATATATACTCAATGAAAAGGCATCTACCCTATATGCTATTAAGGATTTTCTTAAATAGCGCAAAAATAGCAGCTTTCCACATTTTAGTGAAAGAAATTAGCGAAGCATTCTTCTTTTTAAAATCCTTTTGCATTTTTATCGGCTTTTTTAGGCAATTTTTTTGTAATTCTGCGTTTTAAATAAATGTTAAAGTAAACCTTTAACAAATTTTCTATTATGGAAACCACCGCACAACATTTTTATTGTCAACGTTTTAGAGGATAGTCATTTGGGTGTGGCTTTAATCTGGTGTACGAGAATC
>JBGCFJ010000209.1:0-3915 GCA_045106885.1 Saprospiraceae bacterium | reverse complement strand
TAGTGACGGTGATGGGATTTGTGATGATGCCGACAACTGCCCAACGATGATGAATGCCGACCAAGCGGATAATGACGGTGATGGAATTGGGAATCTTTGCGATGATACACCTGATGGCGTAATAGACCCTTGTGCGAATGCAGGTGGAGATAGTGACGGTGATGGGATTTGTGATGATGCCGACAACTGCCCAACGATGATGAATGCCGACCAAGCGGATAATGACGGTGATGGAATTGGGAATCTTTGCGATGATACACCTGATGGCATCATAGACCCTAATGCTTGTCAAAAGGTTATTATTATAGGAGGGGAAAATAAAATAAGCCTAAGCAATATTCCTACTACAGCAAAAATAGAATATGGTGGATTAGTCACTAATTATGTTTTTACTACCTTATGTGAAGGTGATTGTGAAACAAGTCTAAGCATAGATGACTTAGCAGCAGCTGATTACATTATTAAAATACAAACATTTAATCCCTTTTGTTATTTTGAAACAATTGTTACCGTTACCGATGTAATAGTACCCTGTGCGAATGCAGGTGGTGATAGTGACGGTGATGGGATTTGTGATGATGCGGACAACTGCCCAACAATGAGGAATCCTGACCAAGCGGATAATGATGGTGATGGAATTGGGAATCTTTGCGATGATACACCTGATGGAGATAGTAGCATAGGTGCTTGTACTACGTTAATCATTACAGGAGGAAACGGACAAATTGATATTAGTAATATTCCAACAGGAGCTAAAATTGAATATCAAGAACAAGCTGGAGATTGGGCAGTATTATTAGCTTGTGATAGCGACCAATGCGGCAATAGCCAAATAATTACGGGACTATCTGCAGGTATTTACAACCTAAAAGTACAGACTTTCAATCCTTATTGTTATACCATGTATGAAGTCGTAGTAAGTGGAGATGACCTCGGTAAATGTGCTAATTATGGTGGAGATAGGGAAGATGGTGAATGTGAAGATTGTGATAAGGTTACAGCAACGATGGCCAATGGTTTTATCAGCATAAATGTATTAAATACGCCTAATATCAAAGTCAAAATTTTTGACGAAAACTGGCATTTAGTTTTTGAATGCGAAAACGACAAATGTCCAGAAGATTTTAAGCTTAGAACAAATGAAAGCGTTTGCCATGTAGATATTCAACTATATACTGCCGATTGGGAGCCTATTTGTCTAAAACAAATCACCGTCAGAGCTGACGGCGCTTCTTCTGGAAGAAGTGCATCTAGGCTAGCATTTACTGCTTTCCCTGTTCAACGACAAGTAGCGTTACAATGGGCAACTAATTCAGGTTGGAAAAATGAATACTTTGAACTACAAAAATCAACGGATGGAGAAACGTTTGAAACGATTCGTATCGTTGATAATACTACAACGACGGACGAAGTAGTTGCTTATACCGAACAGGATTTAACGCCTGAGCTTGGCAATAACTATTATCGAATCAAAGAAGTTCGTTTAGATGGAACGATTGAATTTACGAATATAGTACAGGTGAACTTTGGTATCGACTTAAACCAATTTTATATGTATCCAAATCCTGCAACGGATAATGTTAATATTAACTTGAGTGGTTTGGAAGGTAGAAAAGTGGACATCCAATTAATTAGCAATTATGGTCAAATACTGAAAGTGCTAAATATTGGAAAAATTACAGACACTAATGTTCAGTTACCACTAGAAAATATTCCTACTGGTATGTATCAACTATTGGTGAAACCAGAAGGACAAAAAGCACTTGTTCGAAGATTAATTGTTGAAAAAATGCATTAATCATGCAAGTTTTAAATAGATAGTATTATTGAATGGAGATGCCTTCTTGTGGAAGGTGTCTCCTTTTTTCGTTTATCTACTACCCCTACAGCAGAGGTGATTGGTTCTGAAAAAATCATAAATCATAAATCATAGTTCTTACATCATAAATCTACTAATAAGACAAATCAGATAGACAATGTCATTAAGTTAAGCGGAATGAGGGTGTCACTTCAAGTGACGCTCTCAATTTTCTTAGTTGAAAATAAACAAGTTAGGATTTGACTCAAAGTCAAAGCCTAACGAGAAATCGCTTAACTTAATGACATTGATCAGATAGATTTATGATTTATGATGTAAGATATATGATGTAAGATTTGCTCACAGCGCCTAAACCTTAGGGCAAAATTAACGGATAACTTACTCTAACCCTAAAGTACTGAAAGTGCTAAATATTGGAAAAATTTGGCAAGAATATTCTTTTATATAGCGTATAGTATTTTCGCAATACTCATTTTGTATGCTCATTTTAGAGCACACCTAAAAAATTATCAAAGAGCGTATATTTTTTATTTTTGTCGGATAATTCTTGTTTAAGTATCGAGTAAATAGGCAAATACACTTGCGTTTTATTAAAAAAAAAAAAACTTGTGACTTAACGTTGCATTTAAAGAAAAAAGACATAGTTTTACACGCCAATAGTGATACTTATGTTTGTTTTTACAAACAGCTTTAATCATTATCTCCCCCCCTTCCATTGTTTTTATTTACCTCCCCCATTAAATTGCGGTAGAAAAAGTCGTTTCCCTTAGATAGGATGATATGGTATCGTTTATTCCTGGTCGATTACCTAAAACCTAAAAAAATACAATAGGATTAGAAACAACAAGCAACGCAATTACTACTAAAAAATCATAATCTACAGTCTAAAAAAACTGTTGGGTAAGCAATAATACATGTTATTATAAGCTCCTTTCACCACTTACATATTACACTTACATATTACATTAATTTTTCGAGGTAAAACTTTTTTATTTAAAAACATTTTTTAAAAAAACAAAAACTATTACGAACAATGAAGAAACTTTGCTCTTTGAACACTTCAAAGCCTAAAGAAGTGTGTCCTATGTATGGTGTTAGGGAAAAAAAACCCTATAACCATTTCCAAAGGTGGCTAAGTCTATGCGCCTTTTTATTTGTTTTCCTTTCCTTTTCTGCCAATCTTTCTGCTCAGTCTTTCTTAGAGACGGAGGGAGATGGTATTCCCAACAGCATTGACCTTGACGATAATAATGCCCGTGTTTTGGATACGGTAAAAGCATGTCCAATAGGCATTGGGACTTGGAGGTGACTCAGGTGGTAGTTGCTGGTGGCTCGACATATTGTCATCATTGCTAACCAAGGTGCTGCTGCGAAAAATCAATCGGTAAATACTGCGGTTGCTAGCCATGTCATCAGACTACTATGATTTAATACAATTTAAAAACAATAAAACTAACGAACATGAATCTTAATTTTTCAATAAAATACGCTATCGCTTTTTGTTGTATAGCGCTGATGTCCTCTAATGCTTGGGCTCAAAATGCTTCTGGTGAGCTGATTTTTAATGGCGATTTTAATAGAATGAATACAGGTGTGCCATATACAGCGACCTATACTGATGCTGTTTTTTCCCCATATCCTTGGAATGTTAAACAAGGGAGCATTGGTGATACAGAAGTGGAGACTGATATCGAGATTACTATGCCGATTTGGTTAGACCCAAGAATCGTAAACCGTGCAGACTTACCCGGATTTGATTCTTCTCCTGTAGGCGGCTCGTTTATGGGGTTTAATGCAACTGTCGGATTGTTTCAGAACGTAAGGTTTTTTGACACATCAACAGACGACACCTCATTACCAGACTCCATAACCATAGAGTTTTATTATACAGAGTATAATAGAAATACTGATACTACTGATACTTCACCAGGCTTCCCCAGTCCCACTGTTGACCTTGAAATTAGATTAGATGACTTTAATTTCAGCTACATTCTAAGAGCCGATATACCTAATCTTGCGTCAACAAACGGTACGCCAGGCACTTGGGAGAAAAGAAGCCTTACATTTTCGACCGCCGATGCTTTAATTACTGATAG
>JBGCFJ010000208.1:0-4982 GCA_045106885.1 Saprospiraceae bacterium | reverse complement strand
TTAGCCAGTTAGACCAGTCAATTTTTCTTCTAAGGAATTCAAAAAATGCTTGCATAATGGATTATGGACGCATTTTTTGAGTTTCTTAGAAGGGAAAAAGGCGGTATAAATGGTTGATTATTTCTGCCACTTTGCCTAACTCTTTCATAATTTTCTTAATTATGCTTCTCCTCCTGCTGCCTCTGCTGCCAATTCCGCTGCATTAATTTTCTCAACTTCTTTATCAATGTAATATAAAGTCATTGGTCCTTTGCCAATTAATTTTATTTTATCTAATAAAGAGCGCATTAAATTTTCCTCTTCTCTTTGTTCCATGATGTACCATTGTAAAAAATTATGTGTGGTATAATCATTTTCTTTTACGGCAATATCCATCAATTTATGAATAGAAGCAGTCACTTTTTGTTCGTGTTTATAGACTTCCTTAAACATATCTTGCACTGAGCCAAATTCATGTGGTACAGTCTTAATTGCAGGGGTCAAGGCATGGGCATCTACCTCACTTAAATATTCAAATATTTTCAACATGTGCTCTCTTTCCTCTCCTGATTGTCGGTGCATAAATTGAGTACAGCCATCAAGGCCTTCTCTATCACACCAAGAAGCCATTGATAAGTATAAAAAAGAAGCTTGTCCTTCTAGTTGAATTTGCGCATTAAGCGCCTTTGCCATTTTCTCAGAAATCATAAATATAAAGGTTTAAAGGTATAAAGGTTTACGGGTATAAGGGTTTAAAGGTATAAGGGTATAAGGGTTTAAGGGTTTAAAGGTATAAGGGTTTAAAGGATTACGGGTATAAGGGTTTAAAGGTTTAAAGGTATAGGAATAACAAGATTAGGTAAATGATTAGTTCAATACCCTGTTAATCTTGCAGAATCCTGTTATCCTGTAAACGCAAATATATAAGCTTAGGTTTATAGCAAAAGAGTAGGTAAGCTAATTCGGAATTATTCTAATTAAAAATAAGTACTAAGTAGTCCGTCAAGATGATAGTGTCGGGTTGTATTTGGATGAATTTTGAAGTTGTACTAGGCAAAAAACGCAGACATAGCCTTTGCTATGGCGAGTATTTTTAACGACGTACAGCTTTAAAAGTCGCCAAATTAACCGACAATATTAACTAGACTGACTACTAAGGGGCGAGGCAATAACATTTATCAAAAATCGCACATAGCTCCTTTTGGACAACGTTTACATTGTTTGCCTTTCTTATATTTTTTACAACATTTTTTCTTTAAACTTTTACCTTGAATAATTGGTAAGGCAAAAGGTAAACGCAGGTTAGCGTTTTCAGGATGAAAGTTTTGCTTATTAATAGGTAGTGTAGACATCAGAAAAGGTTTTCCTTATTTTTATTTAATCTAAATAAGAACAAATATACAAGAGTTTATTTATTCTTTGCAAGATTTAACCGATAATTTTAAGGAAAACTTGATTACCATATCGAACTGTATTCATTTTGTAAAAATGAAATCATTTATTAGTGTTTTTCCAACCTTTTCATCATATCCCAACCTATAAAATGAATCCTACAAAAGGCTTTAAATCTTATTAAAAAAATTAAAAAAATCAGTAGAATTTATTCAAATATTAATTATTTACAAATCATATACTTATACTAAATAAGTACTTACAAGTATTAAAAAATAATAAGTGTTTTTTCTTTTTTTACCACTTTCATCTACTTCAATTATTTCCTATCTTTACAGTAAATTAGAAATTTCCCCTCCTTACTCAACCAAATAAAAAACTAATTTTTGGTTGTATTATATATAAAAAGTACTACACAGACTGCGAATTAAATAACCTATATTAACACTAATAACAAAATCATCTTCCTAATGGTCTTTGTTATTAAGTGCTATGTGGTATTTAATTCGCAGTTCTTATTTTGTCCCACGTAGGTCTATCTATTAGTGGTTCAAGTCATAAGTAATTGATAGTTTAATCGAGTGTATTTTTTCGTTAGGCAAGATGAGCAAACATCGTTTGTGAACCGTTTACGGATGGGATGGCTTTTGAGAATAGCCTTCGCTCTTTGAGAAAAAAATAACGCAGCATAACGGAAAAAGACGCCGATTTAACCTGTCCAGGATTTATGTCTTGAACCATTAGGTGAATAAGGAACGACAAAATTTCATACTATGAAAAAAACACCACGCTGGCTAATCACAGCCCTTGTATGCTTTCTAGCTTCTATTTCTTTTGCACAAGTTAATCTATCAAACTATTCGACTTATAGTTTGGAGGTAACGCCTTTTCGCACCCCTCATGGTAATGTATTAACAGAGAAGGATATAGACCTCAATTTTAATAATTTAGCTCAAATTCCTCAGAATGGAGATTTATACATTCAGGTAGATTTTATTCGGGGTTTGAAGAGTAATTATTTATTGCAAACAGCTATTCCAGGAACTGGTTTTGCCTACCGCATAGATTATACAATGCCAAAATACCGAGTGAGTATCTTAGATAATAATGGTCAATTATTATTACAAAAAAATTATGGCGGAGAAAAAAGGGAGGCACTCTTTGGTGAATTTGAGCGTATTGCCAACGTAGAAGATTTAAAATTTGAGTGGGAAGCCAATAGAACTGAATTTTATGCCCGTTTAGAGAGTCAACCAGAAGAGTCACCAAAACAAGAAATGGATGAGGAATTAAAAAGAGCTATGCTACAAAAGGCGAACGAAGGAGAGACTGCTACCGAAGCACCAACCGTAGATAATTCAACCCAACCACAACAACCTGAAATAAGAGAAGAACCGACTCAACCCGTTGCACAAGATAATAGAAAACGTCCTGATAGTCGCCCAAGTAAAGCAAACGTAAATATTTATCACCGCCCTGACCCAAATCGAACAAAAGCGGAAGATCCTAGTGAGCCCAAATTGAGTAGTGCTGCGGCACAATTATACAACTTGAATGGCTTCATTGAAGTAGATGCTTGTTCTAAATATAGTTATCAATTAAAAAATGTACATCCTTATGCAACGCTTACTGTTTTTATGCAAAATAAACCAGGGGCAGAGCTAGATGAATTTATTCTAGGTGCTGGAGAAACTAAATTTATTAGTGGCGTGCCGCATAAATTAGCATGGATTAAGACAACGTATTTAAGAGATGATTTTCAAGGTGACCAAATTGACATCAAAGAAAATATAAATTTAATTGCTACCGACGAAAATCAACCTAGAGTAGTAACCACCCTATTAGACCAGTTCTTTGCTCAAATCAAGCCACAGATTATTTTTGTACCCAAATTTGATGATAAGACGGACGAAGTAATTGATTATATTCCAGAGAATAATGCTTGGCAAGCTCAATTGCGAGATTTTTTAGGTAAACAAACTGTCACTAAATTAACCAAAGGAGAAGCGAACAAAATTGCCCGTGAAACAGCGCAATTATTGGTCATCAAAGCTTTGCGAACGATTTCTGAAAAAGTAGAAAAAAACTTAACATCTGATAATGAAGATGATCAAAAATTAATTTATCCTATCATCAAATCCAGCGATAACTTTAGAAGTGTAACGCCATTATTAGCTTTTGAATATAGCCAATCTGTTTTTTTAAAAGAAGGGGTCAATGAATTTTGGGATCAACAACAAGCACATCGAGCCAGTTTAAGTTTCCGTTTACCTTTTGAATGGCAAATCAGTAAAAGAAAAACAGGTTCTTTTTCTACCTTAAATATAAAAGCATCTTTTGAATCTATCACATTAGATTTTAATCAAGATTTATTCCAAGCTTATGCTGTAGACCCTCAAGGAGCTTTCCAAGAATTTGAACAAGTCCTACCAGAAGAACAATTCTCTATTCAAGCAACTCAACTAAGTGCAGGGTTATCGTGGAAATTTTATTTTCCATTACCCATTCTAGAAATAGAAGGTGGTGCATTCTATAGTCATCAAACTCGATTATTATGGGGAGAAGACCAAGGACAATTTCCTAGAAATTTATTTAGTCCTGAGAATGAAATCATTCCAAATGTGGTTGATTTGAGTAGCTTCAGGCCTTATTTCGGGGCAAAGATTGCAGTGCCATTATATTTCTCTGGTTATAAATTTGATTGTGAATCCAGTCTAAGAAATATTCATATATTCGCTGGCATTCGTATGTATCCAGTCGATTTTACAGAAAATACTAATTATAATATTGCGATTAGAGACGCCGCAGATATTGATTTTATTCCAATTCCTCTACAAGAAAGTACCTCAAAATTCTTAATGCACTTGATGATTGGTGGTGGAGTTGAGTTTTAGAAAGATAATGAAATCGTTTATAAACTAAAATATTTGGTTGCTGGTTGTGCTGGTTGCTAGTTGTACGTCAAACCAGCAACCAGCAAAATTAAACTTATTTTCTAATCAATCTCCTAAAAAATTAAGCAGCCCACCCACCTAATTTTCAATATTAATTCAATTGCAGTAAAAATAATCGTTTAAAGTTCGTATATTTAAGCCCGTTCCTCTATATATTCCCCCCAGAAGTGGCTGTAGTAATCTTCCCCTTTTATTTTGTCGTCAAATATTTAAGATAAAAACTATGAAGTCAATGCGCTACTTGCGAGTAGTATTGTTATTAATTAGTAGTATTTTTACCTATTCCATTTTTGCACAAAATTGTACCCCAAATTCTACCTTCATAAATGCTCCATTGGGTCTCTACCCTACTCCATTTGATGCATTAGTCTTTCCAAATGGTGGATTAGCAGACTTTCCAGCAACTATTGGCATGCCTTATGAATTGACCTTCACTGTTAAGTTAACAGATAACGTAACTATTTCTCCGTTAAATTTTGATTTGGATAGCTTTGCCTTAAATAATTCAGATGCTATCTTAGTAGTCAGTCCAGTTAATATTGTCGGGTAATTTGGCGACTTTTAAAGCTGTACGTCGTTAAAAATACTCGCCATAGCAAAGGCTATGTCTGCGTTTTTTGCCTAGTACAACTTCAAAATTCATCCAAATACAACCCG
>JBGCFJ010000207.1:0-7341 GCA_045106885.1 Saprospiraceae bacterium | reverse complement strand
ATCCAACAGCCCAAAAAATTATTGCGTATTCTGTTAGATTCAGGAAGGCTTATATTTAAATACGGCAGACATTTGCCAAAAATTTTAAATGCAGGTTTAAAAGCATTACGTTCCTTTAGAACAGCTACTCAATTTGAAAATTTGGCTTGTGACTTTCTTTGGATAACGGTGAAGTGTACAGCCATGGAAAGCGTAAATAGAAAAATTAAATATTCCTTGTCCTGCTAATAAAAACATCATCCAACTCATTAAAAAAAATTGAACAAACACCAGTTGCCAATCGAAGTGGTGGGATTTCTGGGAAGGAACTTTTAGCAGCGATTAGGAAATAAAATTATTCCTTTATTTTTAGATGTACTTTTTTAGATTAAATCAAATTTCGTCTTATTCTTGATACCTGTATAATTTATGAAATTAGCTTCTTTCATCTCCTTTCTTTTTATAAACTGTTTGTTTTTTGATAATTTAACGGCGCAATCCTTAACTCCTGTTCACTTTATAATTGGCTAACCAATCGAATGCTGGTATAAATTGTTTGATACTCATTGCTTTCAGATAAAGCGGGCTGCTAATCCGCAGGTGAAAATACTTTTCTTAAAAGGCGTTTTTTATAAATTCAACACAAAGATATAGGGTATTGATAGGTTAGTCTGTGATGCGAATCACTGGAAGCTTTTTGGTAAGATTTTAGAGAGAGGATGGTAAGTAATTTAGCCTAAAAATGTGAGTTGATTTCTACCTAATTTCACGATGCCTATTTGTTCTAGTTTTTTCAATAATCTAGAAACGGCCTCTCTTGAAACATTCAAATCATTGGCCATCTTCTGATGGGTCATTAGGATGGTCTTATTTCCTGTTGATTTGGTTAATGCCTTTAGATATTCTTCCATGCGCTTATCTAAACTTCTGAAAGCAATGGAATCAATTACTTTTACCATTTCGAGTAATCTATTATCATAAGACATCATGACAAAGTTTTTCCAACTTTGATATTTGGTCATCCAACTGTCCACATATTTGATAGGAATACCGATAATAGTGGTCGCTTCGAGGGCTTCTGTCCGAATCGCACTTTTCTTATCCAACATACAGCAGGTAAAAGACATTGAACAAGTATCTCCTGCATTCAATAAATACAATAATAGTTCTTTGCCTTCTTCGTCATCTTCTCTAGATACTTTGATACAACCTTTCACGATAAGCGGCACCATTCTGACATAGCTACCATAATCCATAATCAATTCTCCTGCCTCAAAATCCATTAATTTGCCGATAGTCGATATTTCTTCTTGCAATCCCTTTTCGGCTATTTGAGGAAAATTTTGGTATAATATTTTTTGAATTTTTGTGGATTGTAAAGACATAATAGGTAAATTAAATTTGTTCGTGTCTATTCAGAACAGAGATTAGAGACCATTTTATTGAGAGAATAGAGACAGTTAAGGAGCTAAGTAAAATTTAATTTTCAATTTTCAATTTTAAACCACCTTCGGCGGGAATTTGAGGTTGAATTTGAATTTGAGATTAACAATTATCGACATTTTAAATTATCGACAATTTGTTGGTTTTCAATTTTGTGTAAGCGCCTAAAACTTGAATTATGAGGTATATCCTTCTATTTTTGTCTCTTTTCTCTACTCTCGATTCTGAACAGTTACATTTGTTCTATTATTACAAAATTGGTAACAGAAATGCGATTGGATTTAAGCTTAAAATAATGAATACTTATTAAGGATTCATATACCCTTGATTTGTATTAGTGGTATTTTTCCATAAAAACATCAAAACCAAACCAAAAATAGCCCCGCCTATATGTGCAAAATGTGCGATATTATCCCATTCAAAATTGGTAACTCCTAAAAACAATTCAATTCCCATGTAAATAGGCATAAAGTACTTGGCCTTAATTGGATAAGGAATAAAGATAATTTGTAATTGCAAATTTGGATATAAAAAAGCAAAAGCGGCAAATAAACCCATAATCGCCCCAGAAGCGCCGACCATTGCCCCGTTAAATTTGGCATTGATACCACCTAAATGAGGGTCTGCATAATTTTTTCCATTGGCTATGACTTCTGCACCTTCGGTACTTACTGTTTTGATAATATCAGCGGCAACATTTGCTAATTCAAAAGATACAATACCCATGTGCAATAGAAAAGCACCTATGGCAGAGAAAAAGTAGAGTAATAAGAATCGTTTCGTTCCCAAAGTCCTTTCTATCACACTTCCAAACATCACTAAAGCATACATATTAAACGCTAAATGAGCGATACCGCCGTGCATAAAAAGATGCGAGAGCAGTTGGTGTGGCATAAAAAGTGGACTTTCATAATAATGCAGCGCCAATAGTTGATTGAGCTGCGGCATTAAATAGGCAAGTCCAAACATGCCAATATTAATAAATAATAGAATTTTAGTTGCTTTTGGTAACGTATTTAGAAAATTATTGGCAGTATTCATAATTGGATGTTAGTATTATTCACTCCTTTTCGTAAGTGCTCAATGAGTAGATGAGAAAATGATTAAATGAAAAAATGTTGGAACGCCAATACTAAATAGCAAACGAAAATATTTAAGATTAGCATGACCTTTATTTATTTACTCATTGAGTACTTACTACTTTTCTTGATAATTTGTTGATTTAGTCGGAGCTAAGGAATGTTCCAAAATAACTTTGCATTTTATTAGCATTCCTAAAAACTTGCAAATAACAATTTTTTACCAATAAATAATAGAAATAATAGCTGAATTGATTCAACTAATATTTGTTTTCTTTGATTGATTAGAAACTAAGTAAAATTTAATTTTCAATAGACTTGTTACCTTTTAGAACATGCTTATATGAAATTTGGATTTTATCGATAGTTTTGGCGAAAAAATTAATGAATAGCCTAGCTATTGATTCATTTTTTGGTTAAAAATAGCGATAAAAGACATTTTTAGATGAGTCTAATTTTAAAGGGTAACAAGTCTAATTTTAAACCACCTTCTAGTAAGTACCAACTCATAATTAGATTAAAATTTCAGGGAGGCTATAGCACCCCATCCGCTTTACGTGTTGGAATTTACTTTCCTCTTGATCGTTTTCTTCAAAAAATCAAGTCATAACTTGTTCCGACACCTCGGGAGCACCGCTACGGGCTTATTACTTATACCCATATTTACTCATTTTAGGCGCTTACACAAAATTTAAAACCAACAAATTGTCGATATTTTAAAATGTCGATAATTGTTAATCTCAAATTCAAATTCCCGCCGAAGGTGGTTTAAAATTGAAAATTTGAAATTGAAAATTGAAAATTAAATTTTACTTAGGTACTAACGAAAAGAAAACCCTATCCCTTATTTTAGGTCAAGCGTCGAACTATCAACCATATCTACATAAAGTTTGCTCTTTTTCAGAATAACTTTGAAATGATGAATATTTTCAGGACTAACAAAAGAAAGGGCTATACCTGAATTTTCTGCCCGACCAGTACGACCAATTCGATGAATATAATCTTTCGGAGAACGAGGCAATTCGTAATTAATGACACAAGGTAAAAAGGCAATGTCAATACCTCTAGACAGTAAATCGGTGGCGACTAAGACGGGTAAGTTTCCTGCTTTGAATTGATTCAACGCATTATTTCTGGCAGATTGACTTTTTTTACCGTGAATGGCTGCCGCTTTAATTCCATTTTTACGAAGCTTGTCTGCTACATTATCCGCTTTATATCCAGAAGAAGTGAAGACTAAAACTTGTTTTAATTCCTTCGTTTTAATTAAATACCGAAGCAAAGGCCCTTTTTTTTCTTCGGGTACAAAGTAGCCTGATTGCTGAATTTGTTTAAGGTCGGTTGCTGCTGTTTCAATTTTTATGACTACAGGGTCTTTCATTAAAATAGCCGATAAACTATCTAAATCGGGGCTTAAAGTTGCTGAAAACAAGAGGTTTTGTCGTTTCTTTGGTAAAAGTGCTAGGATTTTAGTCATTTCTTCTTTAAAACCTAAATTGAGCATTTTGTCTGCCTCATCCAATACTAAGGTTTCTACTGCGGATAAATGAACGGCTCTAGAATCAATCAAATCTAATAAACGACCAGGCGTTGCGACTAAAACTTGGACACCATTCATCGCCTTCATTTGAGGATTGATAGACACGCCACCATACACGGTTAATGTTTTGACACGGTCTAATAATCCTTTACTAAAGGTGTTAAAAACTTCCGTAACTTGTATCGCTAATTCCCGTGTAGGGACTAAAACTAATGCCAATGGATGTCTATTTTTTGCCAAAGTACTCCCTTGTAAATTGGCTAAGATAGGTAACACAAAACTGGCTGTTTTCCCAGAACCTGTTTTGGCGATTCCTAGGATATTCTTTTTTTGTAAAATGGCTGGAATAGCAGCCGTTTGAATAGGATAAGCAGAGGTATATTGTTGTTCTGTTAAAGCAGCGACTAAAGTGTTAGGCAATCCTAATTTTCTGAAAGACATAAATTGATTTGGTGTGAATGAGTATACTCCTAACCTAATGAAGTATATAAAAACCTTCTAGAAATACAAAACTACTGGAAATAAAATGAAAGGACGTAAATTTAGAATAGGGTAAAAGAAAAAATGACTTGGCATCATTGGTTTATTTTTATAATTTACAAATATTCTAATAGGCTAAACTAAAAATACATACAATGAGCGAACTCAAATTAACAATCAACCCTAAAGTAGCCGAAGTTTTCGAGAATTATCCCGACGGTTTTTCGGAGAAATTAAGGCAGCTGCGTCAATTGATTATCTCAACTGCTGAAGAAATAGGTATTCCAGCATTAGAAGAAACTTTAAAATGGGGGCAACCCAGTTATTTAGCGCCAAAAGGAAGTACAGTAAGATTGGGCTGGAAAAAATCAAATAACCACTACGCTATCTACTTTAAATGCACCAGCAAATTAGTCTTGACTTTTAAAGAAATCTATGGCGACACCTTTAATTATGAAAAAAACCGAGCGATAGAATTTACTTTGTCGGATGAATTACCAGCAAAAGTATTAAAGCATTGTATTGGGATGGCTTTGCAATATCATCAAGTAAAGCATTTACTTTTGTTGGGAGCCAACCTTGGAGCATTTTCAAAATCTCCAACTGTCTAAATCAACTATAGTCCCAATCCGTAAATGAAGCTATGGACAAAGCAACAGAAAAACTTGAATTAATTGGTTATGAAATAGGAATGCAATTAAAATGGGTAGTGCTATAAATGTAATGCTAGATTTTTTTTTATTCCAAGTATTTACTGAGACTTTTGCATAAGAAGCAGCATTACATTTGACCCTCTACCTTAAAATGAACTCGTCAAAAAGACTCCATATACTCCAAAGGGTTTTCTTATAAAAAATATTCCTATTAATTTTCAATTTAAAATGTTCAATGTTCAATTTTCAAAAGCACACAAAAAGAGAGAAAAGGGTTTCTTGTTAAAATAACTACTAATAATGAAGTTTTATAACCAACAACTAAGGGCTATCCCCTTTTGAAAATTTTAAATTATAAATTGAAAATTGAAAATTGAAAATTGTCAAAAAAAGAGCTTTTTCATTTTTATAAGAAAACCCTTATATACTCCATGAACTCTGTTTCTCTGTGGTGAAAAATTGTTAGCTCATTTTGGTTAAACCATTTATACCATCAGTAATTAAAACCTAAGAGAAAACAACGACTCCTTGTGTTGTCTCTCCATCTAGTTTTTTTAGTCGTGAAGTAATAGCCCCACGTTTTCGCCCTAGTACACCAGCAATGTAACTAATAGATTTCTCTGAGGCCTTCAATTGTACCAATTCTTTTTCTTCTGCTTCTGTCCATGGTGCATAAGCCTTAGGATGTGTGACTCTAATATTGTCTACAGAATAAGTTTTTGTAGCTCCTGCTGTATTAGTAGCAGCATTACCCGTCTTACTATTTAAGTCAGGTGATGCCACTAAAATATTTGCCGCTAATTGATGCTGATAACAATAGTCATCAATGACTTCCATAATTAATTTACCAAAGACTTTAAATTTAACCAGCCCAAATCCTTTTACTTGGAGTAGGGTAGCTTTGTTCGTAGGCAATTTTTTAGTCATGTCAATCATCGACATCGTAGAAATAACCTCATGTGCTTGCCTTTTTAACATAGCGGCCTGTGCATTTCGCCAATAATATAATTGTTTGTATAATAAAGGATGCGGTACTTCTTTTGGGATGTGTAGGTCAGATTTAGTTTTTTTAGTTGGTTTAGTTTTTTCAAAATCGGTAGCAGCTATTGCTTTGTTTTTTAAATATTGCTGTGCATCAAATCCATTTTCGATTAGGGCTTTAAAGCAGTATGCTTTGATAAATACTTGTTTTTTGAGCAAATCTAGCGTGTTTACTGCTTTGCTTTTAATTTCCTGATTATCTACTAAAATTGGGATGTTTTGTAAGGCTGGAGCTAAATTTTCCTTTAGGTTATTGCTGAAATATTGACCTGCTTTTTTTAGTCGCGCCATTAAAACTGCATTGGCTACAGGTAAAATTGGTTCTGCAAAATAATCCCTTAGTTTTGGGGCGAATTTGGCAGCCATTGAAAATAAGAAGGTATCTGCTTGGGTTTCCCAATCTGCTACTTTTGGAAAAAGAGGCGCATTAAATTTTGGTTGATAGGCTAAGGATATTTCAAGTAAATCGTTTAGGGTTAATCGGAGGTCTTTGAAATTAAAAAGTTCTTCGATTAGGTCTTGTTGATATTGTTTTTTAGCGCTTAATAAATGGGCTTTATCAGGTGCGTTTTTTTCTGCTTTGGCGGAATAATCTTTAACTAAACCATCTGTTTTGACACTTCCATAATTAATAGGAGAGCGCAAAACGATGCCCTCAAAACTTTTGCAGCGACTTAGGGCTACATATACTTGCCCATGTGCAAAAGCCGCTTGTGCATCTATGATTGCTTTTTCAAAGGTTAATCCTTGGCTTTTATGAATCGTAATTGCCCAAGCTAATTTTAAGGGATATTGAGTAAAAACACCTTTTTCTTCCTCCGTAATTTCCTTTGTTGTTTTATCCAATTCATATTTTACATTTTTCCATTCTGTTGGCGATACTTCTATCGTTTCTTCCTCATTTGGACATTTGATGTAAATATGGTTTTTTTCGATGGCGGTAATTCGTCCAATTTTACCATTAAAATAACGCTTCTTAGGCGACCTATCATTTTTGATAAAGAGTACTTGTGCGCCTATTTTGAAGGATAATATTTCTTTGGTAGGAAAGGAATGTTCTGGAAATTCTCCTGTTATTTTAGCTTTAATATGATGTTCTGGATTAGAAAGTGCTTTTAATTTTTTA
>JBGCFJ010000206.1:0-3293 GCA_045106885.1 Saprospiraceae bacterium | reverse complement strand
ATCACTGTAGAAACAGAAGCAACGACAACGGGTGTGAATACATGGGAGACTTTGGAATGTAATTTTGCGAATCAAGTAGATGGGACAGCAGAATTGAATATGGCAAATACTTATGATAAAGCCTCTATTTTATTTGACTTTGGAAATGCAGGAACAGGTAAGACCTATTTATGGGACGATGTACTGTTTGTGACAGAACCGACAGTGAGTTTTGATTTACCTGTAGATTTTGAAGAAGCGGTGACCTTAGTAGATTTTGGCGGAACTGCCTCTACACAAGTAGCGGACCCAACGGATGCAAATAATATGGTGGCGCAATCTATCAAAACAGATGGAGCGGCGACGTATGCAGGGACGACGCTTAATGGAGATGATGGCTTTGATACAGCAATACCATTTTCCGTATCCTCGAAAACCATATCAGTCAGGGTTTATTCTCCAGATGCAAATACGGTCGTAAGATTAAAAGTAGAAGATGCAAGTAATGCAGGTATCACTGTAGAAACAGAAGCAACGACAACGGGTGTGAATACATGGGAGACTTTAGAATTTAATTTTGCGAACCAAGCAGATGGGACAGCAGAGTTGAATATGGCAAATACTTATGATAAAGCCTCCATTTTCTTTGATTTTGGCAATGCAGGAACAGGTAAGACCTATTTATGGGATGATGTGCTGTTTGGCGCAGCCCCTGCACCAACGGGCCCAACCACAGCCCCCGAAGCACCAGCGTGTGATGCAAATAATGTGATTTCCTTATTCAGTGATGCGTACACAGATGAGACAGTAGATACTTGGAGAACACCATGGTCTAATGATGCAGTAGCGCTTATGGATATAACTATAGCTAATAATGCGGTTAAACTATATGAAAATTTAGGACATGTAGGTGTTGAAACGGCGACTAGTACTATTGATGCCACAGATATGACCCATTTTCATATAGATATTTGGACGCCAAATATGACCGCTTTTAAAATAAAGTTGGTAGATTTTGGTGCGAATGGTGTTTATGAAGAAGAAAATAGTGATAATTCAGAACATGAAATTACCATTAGTAACCCTGCTCAATCAGAATGGGTCTCAATAAGCATTCCATTAGCTGATTTTGGAGGATTAACATCAAGAGCACATTTAGCACAGTATATTTTTGTTAGCGAACCTTACGAAACAGGAACAGTCTATATTGATAATGTTTATTTCTCTAAAGATTGCGTTGTTGACCCTACACCGACTTCTGCCGTTACCTTCGCAGTAGATATGAATAGTCATAGCGGCACTTTTACAACAGTTTATGTAAGTGGAACTTTTAATAATTGGTCAGGAGACGCTAATTCTTTAAGCGATGTTGACGGTGATGGAGTATGGACTGGAACAATGGAAATGGAACATGGAGAACATGAATATAAATTTACTTTAGATAATTGGGCTGCGCAAGAAAATCTTACATCTGGTTCAGATTGTACAGTTACTAATGATGGATTTACGAATAGAGCAATAACCGTTTCTGGTTCAGCAGAATTTTGCTTTACTTGGGAAACTTGTGACGCTTGTACTTGTGCTTATTTAGTTTGGTCAGATGAATTTGATGGAGCGGCACTTGACCTTAACAAATGGACACCACAAATAGGAACAGGCAGCGGTGGCTGGGGAAATCAAGAATTACAATATTATCGAGCTGAAAATACGACAGTAGCTGATGGTAAATTGACTATTACTGCTAAAAATGAAGTTTTTAATGGGTCTAATTATACGTCTTCTAGACTTCGAACTATTGATAAGGGAGATTGGAAATATGGTCGTTTTGAGGCATCTATTAAATTGCCTATTGGACAAGGAATTTGGCCTGCTTTCTGGATGATGCCAACAGACGATGCTTATGGAACATGGCCAAGAAGTGGAGAAATTGACATCATGGAATTATTAGGACATAAGCCTGAAGAAGTTTTTGGTACGATTCATTTTGGCTCTTCCTTTGAAACTAGAAGATTTATAGGAAATGAATACCAATTACCTAGCGGTAACTTTAATGAAGATTTCCATGTATTTGCAATTGAGTGGGAAGAAAATGCAATTAGATGGTATGTAGATGATGTATTATATGCTACTCGAACAGCAGATGAAATTTCTCCTGATAATTGGCCTTTTGACCAACGATTCCATTTCATATTAAATGTAGCGGTAGGCGGAAGCTTCCCAGGAAGCCCTGATGGAACAACGGTATTTCCTCAAGCAATGGAAGTCGATTATGTTAGAGTTTATAAAGGTGTTTTTCCTTCTTTAACAGGAGGTAGCACAACATCCTAACGGGTTTTTATTTTTTGGTAATAATAATGGCTTATTGCAATTTGATGGAACGAGTTGGCAAACTTTTGAATTACCTAATAAAACCGTTGTTCGTTCTTTGTATATCCATCCATCAGGCAAAATTTATGTTGGTGGACAAGGAGAATTTGGGTATTTTGAACCCAATGCTATTGGACAATTAGTGTATCATTCTTTATTGGCACTTATTCCTGAAAAAGACCGATATTTTGCTGATGTTTGGAACCTCATCAATTTTCAAGATGTTATTTATTTTAATGCCTCGGATAAGATTTATGAGTATGCGAATGAACGAATAAAGGTCTACGAAAAAGGGAAAATTACATTTATAGGCGAAGGAAATGGGCGATTATTTATAGGGAATGAAACTGGCTTATTTGAACTTAAAAATAGAGAGATATTACAAGTAACGGGAGGAAATAAATTGGTAAATACCGTGTTGATAGATGTAGTGCAAGGGGAAGCAGGAACGTTGATTTTTGCGACTAAGAACAATGGTTTGTTTGAATTAAAACAGGGTTTATTAAGGCTTAAAATACTAGAAGACATTGATTTTATAAATAATAATGAAATCTATTGCATGACCGCAATAGATGAAGATAGAATCGCATTGGGAATTGTGGGAAAAGGGCTAATCATAGTGACTAAAACTGGGCAATTACGCTATCATTTAAATAAGCAGAATGGTCTACAGAATAATAATATTCTTAGTTTATTGAAAGACAAAGAAGGGAATTTATGGTTGGGTTTAAATAATGGAATAGACCAGGTTTTAGTCAATTCTCCTTTTACTAAAATAATCCCCGATATCCAACAAGAAGGAACGGCCTATACCGCAAGTATTTTTAAGGATAAATTATACTTAGGAACAACAGATGGTTTATACCAAAAAAATTGGCAGGCTTATTATCATCCATTAAAGCAGCAAGAATTTCAATTATTAGAAAAAAGTGAGGGGCAAGTATGGG
>JBGCFJ010000205.1:0-2367 GCA_045106885.1 Saprospiraceae bacterium | reverse complement strand
ATAATAACTTCTTTAAATGCAGAAAATGCGTGTCAATTTTAAGACTATTTACAATAAGCTTTCAGGTTTTTTTATGATTTTGACCAGATTTGAAAGGAATCTCTATCCGATTTGATTCACAGATACAGAATTGTATTAATTCTGTATCAGTATTTCAAAAAATCCTACCTTTTCGATATTGTTTTTTTTTTTTTTTTTTTTAATTTTGATACATTACTTTATAACCTACGTTTCTAACCCTCTATTTCTTTTTAGGCTAAATTAAAAGGAGTAAGCCTAAAAATGAGAAAGGTTGTATATTTTTATAAAAAATACTTAATAAGTAATATTTATATTAAATTGATTATCAATTATTTAAATTTTGATTAGTTCGCAATACAGCATACTTCCCCTTACCCCATTTCTACACGGTGTAGTAAGATTGAGTCGCTGCCCCCATTAATTTTAAAATCCGAATCTTTAGTTCATCAAGATTGAGTACATATTTTTTTACCCCATCAACATACATTACATGAATTCCACTCAATAATTGAAAAACCCATTTCATGGTTGGATTTTGAATTGGCTTTCTCAATTGATTAGGTATCGTTTTGTTTTCTTCTTTTAAGGCTTTACGAATCTTGTATTGTGCTAAAGTGTATATCAATAAACACAAGGCCATTATCATTGATAAAGCCATAATCCGTCTGGGTAATTCTAGAAAAATATGGTCTAATAAAAACATAGGATCTTTCAGAAATCGAAATCCTCTTTCTACTTTTTGTTGCTCGTTTTTATATAAATTTAACCAATTATCTACCGTTAAATTGCTTGAATCCATATCATTAGTAGCCAAAATAAATTGTGACTTTTCCGCTTTAACACTTTCAATTGATTCTTTATTTTCTTGTAAATCAACTGATTGAAGTCGGTATTCTATTCTTTTAGGCTTCGCATCTGCCTTTCTTCTACCTCTTCCATAATATGGAATAGTTTTTATTTTTATAGTCCCTAGTTGATGATAACGTTTTTCAGATTTTTTCAAGCCTTTTTCATACCAAGTCCGAACAGACTGCTCGACTAGCTGTTTGGTGGCATATACTGCTTTAGTTAATTTCTTTACTGCTTTGTCTAGTTTATCCTTCTCTTTTATTACCCATTTATTGACTGTCTTTTCACTTCGATGGGCTGCCGCTTTTGACCATATTATTAACCATCTTTGAGCAATCCCTCCGTAAGTACTCTGTATTTCATCATATTTGTAGTCCGCTTCTGATTCAAAGCTTTGCCATTGCCTTTCTTTATGATCTTTTAATATTAATTTAGCTTCTTTGATTGTTTCTGGTACTCGACTTATCCATAATATACTCTCTATTCGATTCAGCGTCTCTTTACTATATAAAGCACTATCTGCTACTACGTGTCCTGTTAGAGTTTCTTCATTTATTTTCATCTGTTCCATATAGGCTTCCAATACCTCTGGAAATTCTGTCTTATCCGTCTTATTCCCACTTACTGCCTTGATAAACAAAGGGATACCTTCTACATTCGCACTTATCATCTCAAATACAAATTGGCGTAAATCATGTCGCTTTTGCTTGTTATAGCCTCTTTTTATTTCTATTTGTCCTATCTTTTCTCCTCCTTCTTTATAACTATCTCCATGTACCATAAAACTTGTACCATCTAAATGCCGACTTTTTATGCCTATCCCATATGTCTTTATAGCTTGCAAGGATACATTATGAAACACTTCACTTATTCCTGAATAATATACCGCATCCAAGGCTGTTCCCAAACTATGGGAATTTATATCGCTTGCTACTATTTCTTCTCCTAATAAGACATCTACTGCTTTATCTGAAAAAAATTCTGGCGTTAAATATAACGTCCGATTAGCAAAGCCCAAACCATTCAGCACCATCGCTTTTGTCGCTGTGCCAACACTCACTTTTCTCTGCTCATTTGATTTGGTCAGTCTGTCTATTATTTTTACCAAACCAATTTCTTCACATACGCCCGATACTATTCCTAAGTGGTCTAAGTTTTTCGTGCTTAGTCCTTGTATTTCTTCCATCTTCTCTTTTTTCCCTAAATTTAATCACTTTTTTTTAATTTCAACACTCTTTTTATTTATAAAAATATATGAAAATTAATTTAAACTAAATTATATTTTATTAACTTCATTTTCTCTCTCCATTAAAACTATATAATTGGGAATAACTCCTATTATAAAATTATTATTCGGGGAATAGGGTTAGAAATGTAGGATTTAAAGCATCAAATCGTGCAATTGCACGCTCAAATTTCGTTGAATTTATTACCATGCTTAAGTTCTAATAAATCTAGGCTTTCAAAACTATACAGTTTTAAGAAAAGAGAAGCGAG
>JBGCFJ010000204.1:0-2811 GCA_045106885.1 Saprospiraceae bacterium | reverse complement strand
CTTCACCGTCTCGCAAGGGGGGGCATAAGCTATCGCTTGAGAGGCTAAAAGAGTGTAATTTTGCCTGAGTGCCAACCTTTCTTGCTCCAATTTCAAAGTCTCCAAATAATTAAAAAAGTATGCAGTAGGTTTAGGTTTTCCCGAAATGAAATATTGAATATTATTGTTTTGTTTTTGATTTGTTTTTTTGATATAACTACCCAGTTTTTTAATAGTGGCGTACCCTCCGTCCAAAATTTGAATAGATGTTGGCAAAATGTCTTGAATTTGACGCCTATAGAAAGGAAAATGAGTACAACCTAGAAGAATAGCTTGGTAATTTTCCCATTCAAAAGAAGTTAGTTTTTGATAGAGGTAGCTGAATGCATCCGATGAATAAAAATTTCTTTTTTCAGCCAGAGTGATAAGCTGTTGTAAAGAGAGATAATCTGGATTAATAGAATCTTGTTGAAAATGCTTTTCCCAGACTTTAACACTTAAATCTGTTCCACAAATTAAAATTTTCTTAGCGGTATTTTGAAAATGGTCTGCTTCCAATCCTGACTCCATACCTATTACTCGGAAATCATATTCGTTTTGTAATTTTTCCTTCATTAGTTTTGAAGCAGTATGGCAAGCAAGCACCAATACATCAATATCTTTTTTTGCTAAAAAAGCAATAGCTTCTCCAATCAATCTTTGGACTTCTTTCTTTGAGCGGCTGCCATAAGGTGCATTATCTGAATCAGCAAAATAAATATAATCTTCGTTTGGAAACAAATGAAGTGCCTCATAAAAAACGGTTAAACCACCAATACCTGAGTCAAAAAAAGCTATTCTCATATTCTTTTCTTTACGTCTTTTCTAAATAAGCGGATTAAATTTTAAGTCCACGCCTTTTTAATAAATCGCAACCAATTTTTACTCAAAATATTTTCAATATCTATTTCTTCATATCCTCTCTTTCGCAATAAATTTGGTAAAATTTGCAGGTCTGCAATCGTTGTTAAATCGTAAGGTGCTTTTTCGGTACCAAAACCGCCGTCCAAATCAGAACCAAGACCAATGTGATGACTATTTCCTGCTAATTGACAAATATGGTCATAATTATCAATTAATTTTTCTAAGGTAACTGCTTTTGATTGAGGCGTAGATTTGCCGTTCACCCAATTTGGAACGAGCATCATTGCATGTAAAACACCCCCAATAACGGCTCCACGATTAATCAACTCTTTTAATTGGTCATCTGAAAATTGGCGATTATTATTGACTAAACTTCTACAATTAGAATGGCTAGCCCAAACGGAGCCATTAAAATGCCGCATGGCTTCCCAAAAACTTTCATCACAAAGATGGGTCGCATCTAAAATAATATTTAAATGCTCCATTTCTTTTAATAACTCTTTTCCTTTTCGTCCAATGCCTCCCGTTGAATTTGTACCAAAGGCGTAAGTGCCTGGCCCATATTGAGCAGGTCCCAAAGCACGTAAACCATTGCCATAAGCTTTTTCTAAGTAGGATAAATTGACAATTGAATCTGCTCCTTCTAAACTTAACACATAACCAATAGTTTGTTGCTCCTTATTAGTAGATTGTTCCCAACTAGCTAAATGTTGGACTAATCCCTCCCAATTGGTGATCGCTTTTAATTCTCCAGCCTCCTCCATAGCTCGATACCAAGCCAATTGTCCTTGTGTTTGTGCCCATGCTTGTTCGGGGGAATGCCAACCAGGTAAAGTGTTCGATTTTTTGACATATCGAGCAATCAAAGTCGCTACACAAAGACCGATATTTCCTTTTCTCATGGCTTCAAAATTGACCATGCTATTACCTCTATCAGGTTTATCGGTTAAGTGTTGCTCTCTTTGATTAATTTCCGAAAGTGGTTGGCGAAGGTCTCTATTCCACTCCAAGGCGTTCATACTTAAATCTAAATGGGCATCAATAATTAAGGGCGGTTGTGGCATTGGTATAAATTTTTTTTTAATAATCTACTTATAATCCTAATCTTTAGGCTCTCAAACCAATTTTTTTTTCTTATCGCCTAATTCTTAGATAGATTTTTGTAATACCCTAGCTATAGGAGTCTTTGTCATTTTCTTAGTAGCATTATATAAAAAAAGGAAATACTCGTATTTGTCCTCTAAAAAACTTTCAGCTCTCTGTAATAAGATTTTTTCTGATGTTCTTCCTGAATAACCTTTAGCAGGAGCAAATTTTTCCATAATAGGGCTTAGACAAGTAGTAACATAAACATAATAGAAATTTTTATCTAACTTGAGAGACCGAATTCGCCTATAATCCCAGCGTTCCGATATTATTTCTTCTTGGCGTTTTTTCATCAAAAACCAATTTGCAGCAAAAGCATGGTAAAAATGTTCTGATATTCGTCGTAATTCTTTAGGATCAGCTGAAGGAAAATATCCCTCAAGAAAGGCAGCAATAGGATTAAATTTCAATATATTAGACAAAGTGTATTTATCCAAAATTGGTGGATATTGTAAGCCTTCTACCAACCAATAAACAGCAGATGCAACATCTCTTAAGTACTCGTATGTTTGCTGCACAGGAGTTAAATTATTATCTTTTACTAATTGAGAGGAGTCAAGATCAGTAAAGGCAATATTTTGGGTTTCAAGACTGTACTGATAATTACACCAATCATTGTTATGTCTATACAAGCCTGCTGAATGAAACTTTTTTAAAGATTGCCCTATGGTTTGTGCTGTTTTAGCCTTTAGCCTTAAGCGATCGATTTCACTCTCAGGCTTATAAGCTGTACGATATATTCGACAAATTTCTGTATAAAAAGCATCTGTCTTTGGATTTGTT
>JBGCFJ010000203.1:0-7554 GCA_045106885.1 Saprospiraceae bacterium | reverse complement strand
CTAGAAAGAAGTGAGCAGTCAGACCGTTTATTACATAAACTGTCAGCAGTCAGATTGAATAAATGTAAATTTCTGACATTCAGTTGGTTGCCTATGTTTAATCTGACTTCTGACAGAAAATTTCAATTTTCGGTCTGACTTCTGACCTCAAAAAATATCAGTTTATTAGCTGACGCTCTAATCACAAAAAATAAATCATGCAAAACGATTGGATTCCCAACTACCCTATTCTATTACTCACCTGTTTTATGGTGTGTTTTTTAACCAGTTGTGAAAAATCAACCTCGGCAAATCAATTAACCAAATCTAACAAGCCCAATGTCATTTTAGTCATTACCGATGACCAAGGATACGGGGATTTTGCTTGTCATGGCAATCCTTATATCCAAACGCCTAATTTAGATGATTTTCATAAAGAAGCCATTCGTTTGACTGATTTTCATGTTAGTCCTACTTGCGCCCCTACCCGTGCAGCCTTAATGACAGGTCGATATACCAACCGAACGGGAGTTTACCACACCATTGCAGGATGGTCCTTATTGAGAGAAAATGAAAAAACCTTAGGCAATATGTTTGCTGAAGCAGGCTATACAACTGGTGCTTTTGGCAAATGGCATTTGGGCGATAATTATCCTTTCCGTCCTTTTGATAGAGGGTTTCAAGAAACAGTGATGCATGGTGGCGGGGGTGTACAACAAACGCCTGACTACTGGAATAATGATTATTTTGATGATACTTATTTTAAAAACGGACAACCGCAACCCTACCAAGGCTATTGCACAGATGTGTTTTTCCAGGAAGCCATGAGTTTTATTGAAACCAATCAACAAGCTCCCTTTTTCTGTTATATTGCAACCAATGCACCACATTGGCCCTATAATGTGCCTGTTGAATATATCGAACCTTATGAAAAATTTGGCAATGAATTATTGTCCCATCAAAAGCGTTTTTTGGGTATGATTACCAATATTGACGATAATTTTGGTAAGCTTCGGGAGCAATTAAAACAGCTTAATATTGCAGATAATACCTTGTTAATATTTATGTCGGATAATGGAACTGCTGCTGGATTCCGACAACGAGCTGGTAA
Organism: Saprospiraceae bacterium; assembly: GCA_045106885.1. Lineage (GTDB taxonomy): Bacteria > Bacteroidota > Bacteroidia > Chitinophagales > Saprospiraceae > JAFMDF01. Next base: position 6,464 of record JBGCFJ010000203.1, on the reverse strand, counting down.
AACTTACGGTTTTAATGCAGGGATGCGAGCCACTAAAAATCACCAACATGACGGAGGGCATCGAGTTCCTTTTTTTATTCATTGGAAAAATGGACAGATTCACGGTGGAAAGGATATTTCGGAGCTTTCTGCTCATATTGATATCTTGCCTACCTTAGCAGAATTATGTGGTATTGCACCACCTAAAAATCACTTACCTTTAGATGGCAAAAGTCTAGTTCCATTATTAAAAGAAAACAGCAAAGATTGGAAAGAACGCATCCTATTTACCGATTCACAACGCAGACAAGTGCCTAAAAAGTGGCTTAAAACTGCTGCAATGACCAATCGTTGGCGCTTAGTGGATAATGAAGAACTATATGACATGCAAAAAGACCCAAGTCAACAAAATAATGTAATAAATGATTTCCCAAAAGAAGTTGCCAAGCTCCGAAAAGCATACGATAATTGGTGGCAAAGTACAGGGACTCATTTTGCAGAAGAACCTGCTATTAAAGTCGGCACGCCTTACGAAAATCCAGTTAATTTAACGGCACACGATTGGCATACCGAAGACCAAGAAGTGCCTTGGAATCAATTTAATATTCGGCAAGCAAAAAAAGGCAAAAGTGCTAGTTATTGGACGATTGAAGTGATGGAAGCAGGCAGCTACCAGATTCAACTGAGGCGGTATCCTAGAGCGTCCAATTTAGCTATTAATGCGACCGTTCCAAGCGTTTTAATGAAAGATATGCCCGGTTTAGATGCGGATATTCCAGCAGGTATAGAAAGGAATTTTGTAAAAGCAAAATTAAAATTAAACAATACCATTATAGCAGAAAGCATGGTTGACAATTCCAAAACATCGGTTAATTTCAGCATTGAATTACCTAAAGGAAAAAGTAAATTCTCAGGAGTATTCACGATGAAAGATGGTTCGGAATTAGGAGCGTATTATGTATCGCTTGGGTTGGAAGGCAAGTAAGGGTCAAAATCTACCCTTCCGAAAAATCAAGGTAATTATCCTACAATTACTTCTGGAGATTTAAATTTTTGTTTCGCTTTTTGAATAGTCGTCAAGTCCTTGGCAATAGTAAACCGAAAGGTCGTTCCTACTCCGAAATCAGAATCGGCCCAAATACGTCCTTTATGTAACTTTACAATATGCATGCAAGTAGCCAGTCCGATGCCAGAACCTTCAATTTCTGAACTGTTATGTAGTTTTTTGAAAGGGGCAAATATTTTTTCCTGATGCTCTTTTTTAATCCCAATGCCATTGTCTTCGATGGAAAATTCCCAATGGATTGCTTTTTCTTTCGCCCTCACTCGAATAATTAAGTTTTCTTGTTTTTTTCTAAATTTAATAGCATTAGAAATTAAATTTTGAAATAGTTGATTCATTTTAACAGGAATTATGGGTAATTCTGGCAAGTGCCCCAGATGAATCAATACACCGCTAGTATCAATTTGGTATTTCAAATCAAAGAGAACACTTTGGAATAATTTTTCTAATTTAACATTGGTAAAAATAATCTCTTCTTCTTTTTTAAGCTTAGCAAAAGCTAAAAGGTCGGTTATCAAAGTATTCATTTTGGAACTTCCAGCAATAATAAATTTCAACATTTGAGAAGTCTCGCCATCTAGTACCTCTTGCTTCTTCAAATGATTTTGTAAAAGAATGGCGAAACTATTCACTGTACGCAATGGTTGCTTTAAATCATGGGAAGTAATATAAGCAAACTCTTCTAACTCTGCATTACTCCGTCTTAAATCATCTCTTACCTCTTTTAATAAAATAGATTGTTGGTCTAATAACTCTACATGTTTTTTCAAAGCCACTTGATTGGTCTTTAGTTGCCCCATCAATTTTTGGTTTTGAAAATAGAAAATAGAAAACATACAAAAAGTAAAAATAGAAAATATTAGCCCACCAAATACATAATAATTCTTATTAAAAACTAAAGTTTGTGCCCTATAAAATTCGCTCATTTCGGGCGTATCTATAATCATCCATAAATAAAATAAATAAGCTAAATAGAATACTAACCAACCAAAACCAGACTTATAATTGACTAAGGCAAAACCTGTAAGTGGGACTAATGTCATCGACAAGGCATCCATAGAATATAGGCCTCCAGTATGAAAAGACAAATCAGCTAAAATGATTGCCCAAATACCAATATAGACATTTCCTACTATAGATTTAGCGGCTGTATATTTTAAAATAAATACTAAAATTATATTGACTACGGCAATTAATAGGAAAGGTGTATCATCTCCACTTGGAAAGAACCAATCTAGGATAGTTAGTAGAAAGCAAGCTAAAATAGTAAAAAATATAAAATATTCTAGTATCCTAATACTTATTCTTTCATCATCTGTTATATTTTCAGGTAGGAATCTATCAAATATTTCAAGCATTTTAATTCTTCTTTATAAAATTTTCAGAAATCATCATTCTACTATAAAAAAATTAAGTCCGCCTAAAACTTTTCTTTCAACAATTTAGTAAGTACCTCCTATTAAATAATCGACACTTTTGTAAAAAAGGGTAATAGGTTGATGAGGATTTGAGATGAATGAGATAATAATGGAAATTTAACCTAAATTTCGTCTCATCAACTCAACTTGTCCTGATGAGTCGGGATTAATCTTATCTACTCATTACCTAGAAAAAGTGTCGATTATATCTATAGAGGTACTTACATCTCTACTTTTGCAAAAACAATTCCATATTTAATAATACTTTAGGTTATCTCCTTAAAAATAGGTATCCTGTCTTAGTAACTAATTATGCACAATCATTTTTCTAGTAATAATGGTTTTATTAGTTTTAATTGCCAATAAAAAAATTCCTTGAGCACTTATATTGGGTCTTCGCCATTGAACCATAAAATGACCTGCTGCTTGATAATCGGTATTAATAATTGTAGCTATTTGCCTTCCTGTAAAATCATAAATACTAATCTCTAATGGCGTCCCTTCGGTTAAGGTATAATTTATAGTAACCGTTTTTTTAAAGGGGTTTGGAAAAATATGCACCTCTTTTAATTGATTTTTTAATGTAATTTTATTGTTACCGTCATTTCTATTGGAGGCCGCTTCCACAAACAATCCAGTGCTACAATCATCAATTAGGGCGCTAAATGTTGAACTAGCAGGTGCATAAAAACCTGGTTTAAGGATAATTTGCTGTCCTGCTAAATAATTGACCGTCAACCCAGCCGCAATGGTGGCAGTTGATTCAATGGTCGAAATGGTCTTAAAATCTGCGTTCTGTTGATGATTTGTGGTCAAATTAAAGGCAGTTTGGACAAATCCATCACATAATCCTTCGGCTGAATCACAATTACCATCTTCGTTTTCATCAATACAGCTTAATTCAAATGTTTGATTTATGTTACATCCATAAGGCGTGGTATAAGTGACGGTGTATATGCCGATATCATTTGCGGTCACTGTTGGCAATAAAATATCTCTAGTCGTCGCCATAAAACCATTCGGTCCCGTCCAATTCCATTGTCCAGCATCACCAAAACCTACGATACCATAATCATTTACTTGCGGCGCAAAATGAACTTGATTGCCCAAATTTGCTACTACGGCTTCATTTATCGTCCACCCTTCTGTATTTAGCTGAGTCTGAACAATAATTGTTGGACTTGGAGGTGTTGCTCCTAGGTAATAATAATTAGTGGTCGTCGTATCTTCTGCATTATCTTGCAAAACATTATAAGTCACCTCAAACAACTCTGTCTCCGCTTGATAATCTGCCTGCCAAAAGTCTTTCCCATGAGTTGATTGGTCAATTTCTACCCAATCCCCACAAATACCGCCAGATTTCCATAATCTTGGATTGTCCACATTGGTCAATCCTTCAAAGACAATTGGTACATAATTTTTACCCCCTACTAATGTCAGCGTAGCCGCATCATGCTCCGTTTTTACTCGAATTGGATAAACATCACTCGATATAGTATTCGTAGTCGAAGTCGCTTTGACAATATTACCTTGAGCTTCTCGGGATTTGTTGAAAACACAATCGAACCCGTTTTGCAGCAGCACTCGTATTTTCTAGGGCAATATTCATGTTTTGCATTCGCTCCGTTTGCGAACAATTAAAATACCCCATTCCATATCTAGGCATCTCTAAATAATGAATGCCTTCGTCTGCGGAATATTTAATTGCTGCCTTTCCATTCGTATTCGGTAAGGTTTGACTAGCGGTAATATTAATTGGTGTTTCTTCGGCTTCCAACATCGTATAAGTAGTAGCTAAATTTTCTTTGGCAGCATAAAAAATTAAACTCACTTCGTAGGAAGTATTCGCCACCAAATCAGTACTTCCCGTTTTAACGGTTAATCTATTTCCATTCAAATCTGTACTAATTGCCGTCTCTCCCCCTTTAGTAGCAAAGCCCGCATTATTGCCATTATCAAAAGCATAGATAGTTCCATTATTGGCAGAAGCCGTAAAATCACTCGGTAAGTCTACCGCTAATTGCAACTGCGCATTGGCAATATCTTCCGTTGGTTTCACATGAAAAGTCACTCGAAACCGATTGTGCCAAGCATCAAATTCTACGCCTGTAAAATAAGGTTCAACAGGCGCAGCATTGGTAAAATTCGTTGTTACAAAACGCCGATTACGCCAAGTACCAAATTCCGCCATTTGAGAATATAACCGTACCGCACCTACCGTAACAGTAGGCGTACTACTTTTGCCATAGCGGACTGTATCACCCTGTAAAATGGCATAATCAATTAGCCCGACTTGTTCCTCTGAAAAAATACTAGTATTCGCTAAAGCAAGTGCATCTTTTGCTTTTATATTTTCCGAATTAATCACCAGATTTTGAATATTCAAATCGTTATAATTAATCCGCATGGCGTACCCACTCGTCTGGATACAAAAAGCTTTTTGGTTGATACCAGGCGTTATAAAATTGTCATTCCAAAAGGTATAATTATAGCTGTTGGCAAAATTGTCATAAGTGGCAGGCGGGATTTTATCAAGAGTAGTTTGGCTTTGACCAGTAGCCATTAGGCAGCATAGCCCAATCATTGTTAAGTAGTGTTTCATATTTTTTATTAGTAAGTGGTTATTTAATCCAAGTTGCGGAAACTGGTAGCACAACCTAGTAGTTCATGTCATAAATCCTCCGAAAGAATCGGAGCAGGCTTTGACAGGTTAAATCGGCGTCTTTTTCCGTTATATAGCGTTATTTTTTGCCAAATACCTAAAATTAAAGATAGCTAAAAATGTACCTTTAAGTACTATGACAGAAATAAACTAACTTATTTTGAACACAACTTGTCCCGATTACTTATCTTAAACAAAAGTCACCATCTCCTTTGGTAAATGCGGAAGCTCATTCAAAGCAAATAAATTAAAATTACCTTTTGAATAGAAAAAACTAGAATAGGAAGTATTTCGAATAGAAAAATTCAAGGAAGCAACTACCTTTTCGTCCATAATTTTCAAAGATTCTGCGGCTATTGAACTGATTGTTCCTCCTGAGGTAAAAGCAGCATTGGTTTCGCCAGACCCTGTATTTTGTAAAATCGTTGCTAATCCTGCTCTAACATTTTGCCGAAAATTCTTCCAAGAAACGACGCCTTCTACTTCAATTTTTCCTTCTACCCATTCATTCATAAAATACTGAAAAATCAATAACCTATTAGCCCTTGCTCGTTTAGGATTCAGTTTAGCTTTGGCAATCATTCCTTTGATATAGACGTCTGTTTCTTGTAGTTGTGGTAAAATTTTATCTAAAGCAATGTGTCCCAGATGTTCTTTTAAACCATCGACTAAAATAGGCGCTGGTATGGATAAATTATTCTTTTCATACACCTCTTTTACGATGTCAAATGTATGTTGTTGTCGCTGTAATGGGCCAACAAATATTTTATCAAATTTAAATTTTTTAGCGACTAAGTGCTTGCCTAAAAGAATGGTTTGCTCAATGCCTTTTTCAGAAAGCGCATCGTAATTATCGGCTCCAAAAGAGGCTTGGGCATGTCGGAAGAAAATTAATTTACTCATATAACAACGAAGTAAATAATGGTTATAAAATAGGGTAAATGAATGTTAAAAGAGAGGAATACGGATGATTTATAACACGGATAATATAAATTTAAACTTCTAATATTCGATATGTAAAATCCTTAATTAGAGTCTGTCCGTAAAGTCGATTTTGTTCCGCTCGTAACCACCAAATTTATTTTTCAGGTTCATAAATTACTAACAGTCAACATTTTGAATCAGCCAAATAAATTTGGCGATTACGGTAGACACGCAAAGTACAAGTTTACGGACAGGCTCTAATTAGCTTAAAATATCTTCCCTTTATTCATTTTATCATTTGGCAAATGTATCACTTATTTATGTTTCTAGAGCATCCGATAAAATAGGGGTGCATCTCAAAATGTCGCATTATAATTAATTGAGCATTAAAAGTAGCTTAGACCTCTGGTCTGAGTAG
>JBGCFJ010000202.1:0-2340 GCA_045106885.1 Saprospiraceae bacterium | reverse complement strand
GAAAATTTAAGTGGAAAGAAGGACAACAAGAGATTCCTGTCATTATTTCTAGAGATTATTTAGCGCTTTACAATTTTGGTTTTGCGCCTAGTCAAGGCTTACCGCAATTCACCCAAAATACCATCAAAAAAGTTTCTGTAGATATTACTTTAAAAGGTCAGGGACTGCGACAAACATTAAGCGGTCGAATCGTTGGATTTAGTGACCGTATTAATTCTGTCTTAGTGCCTCAAGATTTTATGGATTGGGCAAATGGAAAATTTGGAAATAGTAATAAAAATAATATTTCTCGTCTAATTCTTGCAACGGATAATCCCTATAGCCCTAGCCTACAACAATTCCTCAAAGACCAAAATTTTGAAGTGGCAAGTGGCAAGTTGATTGGCGGTCAGGTAGGTATGGTCATTAATATTGTTTTGGGCTTAGTCGCCTTTATTGGCTTAATTATTACTATTTTGTCCATTCTCGTTTTTATGCTGAACTTTGAATTAGTCATTAGTCGTGCCCAAACAGACATTGGCTTATTAATGCAATTAGGGTATCAACCTAAACAAATTAGCGAGCTATTAATTAAGCGATTATTAAAGATTTTTGGTGCAGTTTTATTAGCAGCCTTACTGCTTTTATTAATTGGACATTTTGTACTATCCAAATGGCTGGTTAGTCAATCTTTTACGATTCCTGCTGGTTTACATTGGCAAGTTTATATAGCTGCCCTGTTAATAGGAGGCTTATTCTTTATTATTAACAAAAAGAGCATTGAGGGGAAAGTAGCTAGTTTGTTTATTTAAACGACTAGTTGCTGGTTACCATAAAATAACCAGCAACTAGCAACCAAAATATCGGTCCATTTTTAAACCTTATACAAAACAGCACTCACATTCATACCTGCTCCAACCGAAGCAAAAACCAAATGATTGCCTGCTTCAATAGTATGACCTTCGACTTCGCCATTTAGAATCAAATCGTGTAAAATGGGTACGGTTGCGACGGAATTATTCCCCATTCTTTCAATACACATGGGCATCACCGTATCAGGTACTTCTTTAATGCCGTATAATCGAAAGAAGGACCGAATAATCCCTTCATCCAATTTTTCATTAGCTTGATGAATCAACACCTTATTCACATCTCTAACATCCAAACCTCCTTTATCTAAACACTTCTTTACCAAAGACGGAACATTTTTCACGGCGTATTTATAAAGCTTTCTACCGTGCATTTTTATATATAAATTATCTTGGCAAGCGGCAGGATTATAAGATTTCCCCATCCATAAATAATAAGCCTCCTCAAAAGTATCTGTACGAGAGGCGTGACTTAAAATACCTCTTGGAGTAGCTTCTTCTTTCCCTTCCAAAATAGTTGCTCCTGCCCCGTCGGCATAAATCATACTATCCATATCATGAGGGTCTACAATTCTGGAAAGCGTTTCCGCTCCAATCACCATTACCTTTTTGGCTTCTCCAGTTTTGAGATAATAATGTGCTTGAATAATCCCTTGAACCCAGCCTGGGCAACCGAAAGCAACATCGTAGCATACACAATCTGGGTTTTTAATTTGTAGTTTGTGTTTGACTCGACTAGCCAAAGAAGGCATAAAATCGGCTCTATTGCTACCAGCAATAACATCTCCAAAATTATGAGCAACAATAATATAGTCTAAAGTTTCGGGGTCAATATTAGCGGACTGGATGGCTTTTTCAGCAGCAAAAAAGGCTAAATCGGAAGTATTCTGTTTTGGTGCTGCGTATCTACGTTCTCTAATCCCTGTAATTTCCGATAATTTTTTAACTATGGCTAAGTTATCTTTTTCGATTTTTGCCTTTTCTATATTGTAGAATTCATTTTTTAAAAAAGCTTCTTGAGTAACAACATGGTCTGGCAGATAATGGCCAGTCCCTGTAATAATGGTGTTTATCATAATTTTTTACGTGAGTGTAGAAATTTTATGTATCTATTAACCGAATATGGAAAACATTTCTAGTAAGGATAATCCATTACTTGGAAAAGTATAGAGCGTCAGCTAAAAAACTGATAAATGGTTGGTCGAACGTGTCGGACACCTTTGGAGGTGTCCGACACGTGAGTATCAATTTTCAATCTGACTATCTATAAGGCAATTTTCAATCTGTCAATCAATAAATTATAAATAAATTAAAATCAAATTCACTAATTATTAATATTTAAAACAAGATATGGTTTAGTTACAAAGTTTTATCATCTGAAAACCAACAAGTTAGCAGTTATTTAGAGCGTCAGCTAAACAACTGATAAATGGTTAGTCGAACGTGTCGGACACCTTTGGAGGTGTCCGACATGTGAGTATCAATTTTCAAT
>JBGCFJ010000201.1:0-2998 GCA_045106885.1 Saprospiraceae bacterium | reverse complement strand
GTGATTTTTTGAAGAAAAACTATAAAAATAATGTTTAATTTTTTTACTATCTTATTAACTTTCTTTCTATGTTGTATCGTTGTCAACCCAACAATGGCACAACAAAATCTAGTTATCAGAAACCCCTATTTACAAAGTGCTACCTCTTCCAGCATGGTCATTAAGTGGCGAACCCTCAGCGCATCGGATAGCAAAGTGTGGTATGGAGAAAGTCCTAGCCGACTTTTACAATCAATAGAAATAGATACCCTCGCATTTGACCATGAGGTTAAAATTAGCAATCTGGAACCTAGCAAGACCTATTACTAGGCAGTAGGTAGCAACGATGGACTATTAGCTGGTAATGATTCCCAACATTTTTTTACAACTGCTCCAACGACAGGTACCGAAAAAGCTACAATCGCATGGGTATTAGGGGATCCGGGTACAGCTAACAGTGCACAACGTCAAGTAAGAGATGCCTACTATGATTACATAGGAAATAAGCATACGGATATGATTTTGCTATTAGGCGATAATGCTTATAATGATGGAACCGACGAAGAATATCAAGAGGCACTTTTTGATATTTATGATGAAAAATTCATCAATACACATCTTTGGTCCGCACCAGGAAATCATGAGTATTATGACAAACGCGGATTAAATGCAGATTATTACGATATTTTCACTTTCCCTACAAGAGGAGAAGCGGGAGGATTGGCCTCTAATACCGAAAAATATTATGCCTTTGATTATGGAAATATTCATTTCATTTCTTTGGATTCTCAGGATGAAGATAGAGACTTTGGCAGCCCAATGTTGACCTGGTTAGAAAATGATTTGGCTACGACTAATCAAGATTGGATTGTCGTCATATTCCATCATCCACCATATTCTAAAGGGTCGCATGATTCAGACTGGGAAAGAACCCTTAGAGAAATGCGGGAGAATGTGGTCCCTCTTTTAGACGATTATGGAGTGGATTTGGTTTTATCTGGACATAGCCATTCTTATGAAAGAACAAAATTGATTCAAGGGCATTATGGTACTTCCAATACTTTTGATTCAAACTTACATGCGGTTGATAATGGAGACGGGCAAATCGATGGCGATGGTGCTTATCAAAAAAATGAGAGTGGAGAAGGAGTTGTGTATATCGTAACGGGGTCAGCAGGAAAAAGGTCAAGCATGAGAGGCAGACATCCTGCTATGCATTATTCAGTGAGTAGATTAGGGTCTACTATTTTAGAGTTGGAGGATTCGATAATGCATATAAAATTTTTAAATGAGTCAGGAATAATAGAAGACAACTTCCTACTTGACAAAAAAAATACCCCAGACAATGGTGGAGAAATAATTACCGAATCCTGCGACGGCAATACAAGCATTGCTTATGGAAATGGGCAAATCAAAATGCAAGGACTTGAAGGTCAGGAATATTTTTTCCAAATATTCAACACTGCATGGCAAGGTGTATATAATTGTGGCTGGCAATGTGGCAGTAGTCAAATAATCACAGATTTACCAGCAGGAGGCTACCGAGTTTATATCAAAAATAGTAGCTACCAAATTATTTGCGAAAAGGTAATTTCCGTATCTGCCAATACTGGTGGCGACCCAGATAATGATAATGACGGTGTGCCAGCTAGTCTAGATTGTGATGATAATGATGCAAATCTCACTATAGTTGGTGCAGCTTGTAATGATGGAAATTTGACGACTGAAAATGATGTTGTACTAGCTGATTGTTCTTGCATTGGTACGCCAATCGATACAGGAGGTGAGGATATGACGACGGTATCTTGTGGTAATAATACCGTTATTACTTATGGCAATGGAACAATCACAATGGCAGGATTGGGAGGAGAGGAATATTATTTCCAAATATTAGACGCTACTTGGCAAGGAGTATATAATTGTGGCTGGCAATGTGGTAGTAGCAAAACGGTTGCAGATTTACCAACAGGAGACTACCGAGTTTATATTAAAAATAGTAGCTATCAAGTTATTTGTGAAAAAGTAATTACCGTATCCGCTAACACAGGAGACGACCCAGATAATGACGAGGATGGTGTTCCTATAAGCCTCGATTGTAATGATAACGATGCGAACCTAACCACTATTGGTGCAACTTGTACAGATGGAGATTCGACAACTGAAAACGATGTGGTCTTAGCCAATTGTACCTGTGCTGGTATGCCCATCGACACAGGCGGCGGCAATGGAACGAGTATTGCTTGTGGAGAGGCTACAATTACTTACAGCAATGAAACGATTCAAATAGTAGGACAAACGAACACTGCTTATTTCTTCAAAATCAATGATTTGGATACTGGTTGGGTACAAGTCGCTGACTGTGGTTGGAATTGTAGCAACGAATTCTCCGCAACAGGTTTGACGAATACCAATTATTTGGTAACCATCTTAAATGACGATTGGAGTGTAATGTGTAGTACCGAAATCACCATGCCTAGCAGTAATCTTAGAGGTATTGAATCTGACATCACCAAACAGACTGCTTTAGACTGCATTAATAACTTGGGCTGTGAAATTGGCGATTTAACTAATTTCGGAATCTATCCAAATCCAGCAAAGGATGCGGCATTTATCAATTTAAGAACGTATCAAGGTCAATCCGTTGAGTTAGTAATTTATAATCAATTGGGTCAATCTGTATTCGAACAATACATTGATAATAAAGTAACTGGCGAAGAGATTCGCCTAGATACTAAAAATTATAAAAATGGCTTGTATTTGGTCAAAATCACTACTGCTGGTGGAAAATCCGTTAGTAAAAAATTGATGGTAGCTCGATAAAGTTAAGAGAATTTTAACCACTTTTTAAAAGCAAAAGAAAAACGTTTTATAAAAAGTATTTTTCAAAAAATGTTTATAATTAAATTATAATTTATAAAAAACTAATACTGTTCTACTTATATCAAAAATATATCACTTTCAAAATATAAACTATCTGAAATAGGTGGCTATTTTTTAAGCAAAAATCTAAAAAATGTAT
>JBGCFJ010000200.1:0-3211 GCA_045106885.1 Saprospiraceae bacterium | reverse complement strand
ATCAAGTCATAACTTGTCCCGACACCTCGGGAGCACCGCTACGGGTTTATTTTTTGAGGAAGAACAAACGCTGTTTGTGAACCGCAACGCGGATGGGCAGCTAACGGAAAAAGAGTCCGCTGAAAATTAATAGTAATTGTGTGTTGGTACTTATTGATGAAAGACAGTAATTTACAACAACGCGTCGATACCAATAACAATATAACCATTAATCAGTATAGCTAAAATGCAAAAATAAGCAGGATTCCTATTTATTCACAGGTTAATTTAGAAATGAAATGTCATCATCTATCAAAATAGTAGTGGGAAAATTAGAAACGGTTGTTGAAATCTCTCAAAAGATACCAGAATTCGATAATCCACATGGTTTATTGACTTACCAGCAAAGGCTTAAAGATGTACCGCATATAATTTTAGTTGCTTATATAGCCGAAAAGCCAGCAGGTTTTAAAGTAGGCTATGAGCGAGATGGTTATTTTTATTCTTGGATGGGGGCTATTCTGCCAGCTTATCGCAGATTAGGACTTGCTCGGAAATTAGCGGAAAGACAAGAAGATTGGGCAAAAGAAAATGGTTATCCAGATGTTACTTTTAAAACAAGAAACCGTTTAAAATCAATGCTACTATTTGCCATAGGTCGAGGTTTTGATATTATAGAGATTCAACCTAAGGCAACTATTGCAGAATATCGGATTATTTTGAGGAAAATGCTGTAGCATTAAGTCGTTCCTGCAATAGCTATAGTCACTATACTTATTTTCGTGTTGGGTACTGCTAAAATTTTAGTCGCACAAGCTTCTAGAGTTGCTCCAGTCGTTAAGACATCATCTACGAGTAAAACGTGTTTGTCTTTTAATGCTGTTAGCTGCCCCACTTTAAAAGATTGCAGTACATTTTCATAGCGTTCCAATCGAGTTTTTTGAGTTTGACTTGCTCCATACTTAGTTCTAATTAAGCCTTTTTTTAGCCAAGGTTTCTGCATTGTTTTGGCTAATCCCATTGCAAAATAATCACTTTGATTATAGCCTCTTTTTCGTTCTTTAGTTGGATGAAGGGGTACTGGAACAATCACATCAATGGTTGAGAAAAAAGGACTTTTAATTAATAACTTTCCATAATCTTCTCCTAATTTTTCACCTACCCTAGATTTACCCTTATATTTTAATTGATGAATTAATGCTTGTACTTGATTCCCTTCCTTAAAATGATACATAGCTGCGCCTGCTTGTAAATAAACTCTACCAAAAAAACGGTCAGTAAAACGATTTTCTTGCATCGCATGCATTTCTGTTGAAGGTAATTTTCGCTGACAAGCAAAACATAGAATAGCATTTCCTTGTAGTTGATTTTCTCCACAAGCAAGACATAAATGAGGAAAAAAGAGGTCAAATAAATCCGTTAGCCAAGTTACCTTCATTCAAGAAAGGTAGGTAAATAAATCCTTGAATTTTAATATTATTTAAACCTATAAAACTTACCTAGATTTGATAGTAATAAGGAAGAGAGGAATGGACATAAAAAAAGCCTGTCTCTAATGAGAGACAGGCGCATCAAAACAAAACGAAAAACCAACTTTAAACAAGTTTCTTTATGTGTTCATTTGAGTTTATTATAATAACTGCTTTGCAGACAGTTTTGTTTTTGAATAAATGTTAAAAAAATGTAAATTTTCTAAAAAATAAATATTTTCTAACAACACAAAGGTACGGGTTTTTTAACCCGCTTTCAAGATTACTTGAATTTTCTTTGTTCGACCATCTCTATTAATGGTTAATTCCAAGGTTTCCCCAACTTTTGCTTTACTTACGATGTCGATTAAGGTTGGTGCATCTGCTACTTTCACGCCATCTACGCTAGTAATGACATCGTTCGGCAAAATGCCAGCATATTGTGCAGCACCTCCATCTGTCAACTCTGCAATATAAACACCACTATCAACAGAAAGGTTCTGTTTCTCAGCAAAATCTATATCTACATCTTGTACCTTAACCCCTAACATAGCTCTTGGTCCGCCATGTTCAATAATATGATTGGTAATATCCATCACCATATTAGAAGGGATGGCAAAAGAGTACCCTGCAAATGTACCCGTTGGTGTAGCAATTGCGGTATTAATTCCTACTAAGTTACCATCTAAATCGACCAATGCACCGCCACTATTCCCTGGATTGACCACTGCATCTGTTTGAATGAAGTTTTCAATAGCTTGTGAGTTTTTAATGACCCCAATACTTCTTCCTTTGGCACTAATAATTCCTGCCGTCACAGTAGACGTTAAATCAAAAGGATTCCCTACTGCTAAAACCCACTCTCCTACTTGTGCTTGGTCTGAATTCGCAAACTCCATAGTTGGCAAATTATCTGAATCTATTTTGATAACCGCTAAGTCCGTTCTAGGGTCAATACCGATTTTAGTTGCTTTAAAAGTTCGGTCATCATATAAGGTGACTTCCAGTTCATCTGCAAAATCTACTACATGCTTATTCGTAACAATATAACCATCTGTGGAAATAATAACGCCTGAACCTGTTCCTTCTTTCTGTCCACCACCAAAAGGAGAACCTCCGCCACCAAAGGGAGAATTGAAGAAGAAGTCAAGCATATCTCCTCCATTTTCTTGTCGTTCGTCTCTTCTATATTGTGCTTGTCCTTTACTTTCTGATGCTTTAATATGCACGACTGTTGGCATGGCAATAGTAGCCGCTTCCGTGAAATTTAAGGGGACTGGTTTTGAACTAAGCGCAGTGATAGTTGTGCTAACTTGTTTAGCTACGGGTTGTTGAATTGAGGCTTCTTCTTGCATCAATTGATGTCCACCAAGCGTAATCAAGCCCCCAATAATTCCAGCAAAAACTAATGATAGGAGATTTTTCATAGTCAATTAGTGTTTTAAAATTATAGAATTAGTTGGATTTTAGGGAGTTTGAAATAGTATATCCATATTTTCCAAGTCCCTCAATTACAAAGCTAACGCCTAGAACAATTCTTTCGTTCTGGCATTTATTACTTTAACAGGAAATTAACGCTGACATTTAGCTATTTTTGCTGTATTTAGTTGGCGAAGAAATAGGTTAGGGGCGAGGAAAATAATAACCTACCAGCCTGGCGGATTCTTTTTACTTTTAGCTGCGTTAAAATTATTCAACGTAGCAACGGCTATGCTGAATAATTTTGCCTTGCTAAAAGAAAAAATAACCTCGTCAGTTCTGGT
>JBGCFJ010000020.1:0-5247 GCA_045106885.1 Saprospiraceae bacterium | reverse complement strand
GTAATTTGGCGACTTTTAAAGCTGTACGTCGTTAAAAATACTCGTCATAGCAAAGGCTATGTCTGCGTTTTTTGCCTAGTACAACTTCAAAATTCATCCAAATACAACCCGACACTATCATCTTGACTGACTACTAAGTAATACGACAAAAATAAACGAACATCTTTTACTTGGACGAACATAGCTTATTTTTACCACAGAGGAACAGGGCATAGCGTTTTTTTGACGCGTATAGGTTAATTTGTTAGCAGAAAGTTGTTAACTTAAATTTGTCTGAGTACTTATATGTTTTGAAAAATAATTCGTGGGGAATTTCACTACTAATTTTCCCCACGAATTTACGTAGGTTATTTCTTTCGTTTTACCTAACTCCAAAATTTTACTGAAATATAACTAAATATAACAATAAAAAATATTTATATTTTTCTTGTTTAAAATACCTATAAAGATTTATCAATTATTTTAATATTAAAATTATTTTTTATATGATTCTTCATCCTTCTACATTTGGTCGTTAAAATATTAATTCCTCTTTAGAAATTTTGAGAATGGTCAAAAAAAAAGTAATTTTATGCAAGTTCGAGTCTATCTAATCTAATTCGTATTAATAAATTTGTCAGTATTGTTTTTGTATTTTAGCAATAAGGGATTAGGCAATAAATAACCTACCAGAAATAATGAGGTTATTTTTTCTTTTAGTAAGGCAAAATTTTTTAGTATAGCAGTTGCTACGTTGAAAAATTTTAACATGAGCAAAAGATAAAGATTGGGGGAATCTTTATCTTTTGTGAACCGCTTACGGACGGGATGCCTTTAAAGTAAAAAGAATCCACCAGACTGGTAGGTTATTACTTTCCTCATCCCTAAACAATTACTCAACCAAAATAAACGGAACTTCTCAAATCACATCCCCCATTTTTAAATATAAATTATCATTCTACACTTAGTAGTCAAAATTTGGAATAGGCGATAATTAGATAGCCTTTTGAGAATGACACTTCATCTTTATTGTCCATTATTATTAAAACGAATATTTTTTTGCTCGTTGAGTAAGCACTAATACTACCTTGTCAATTGGCGAATGAAGTTATACTACACTACACTATTACTACACTACACTACACTATACTACACTATTACTACACTACACTACACTACACTACACTACACTACACTACACTACACTATTACTACACTACACTACACTATACTATTACTACACTATACTATACTAAAATAACTTATTAACTCTCATTTATTGATTTAAAAATTTATAACATAGTATACCTCAACATTTAGCTATTATGAGAAAACTTAAAACTTTACTTCTACTATTATTTGCTGTAATTGGGACAAATACGTTTGCTCAAACTACTTTCTCCCTTTCTCAATCAGAGATTGCTTGTGGGGAACAAACTTGTCTACAAGTCAGTGTGCAGGGTTTTACTAATGTTTTAGCCTTTCAATACTCTATGAATTGGGATGCTGCAATTTTAGGAAATGCTCGTGTGCAATCTTTTGGTATTGGAGATTTGTCAGCAGCTAATTTTAACCTAGTCTCACCAGGTATTGCTAGAGTTGGCTGGGATGATTCCAGCATAACAGGTATTTCTCTAACCGATAATACCATCATTTTTGAAATATGCTTTGATGAGATTGGGGGTAATACCGCTACTTCTAGCGTTCAATTTTCTGATAATCCTATTGCGATAGAAGTAATCAATGCAGCAGGAGAACTAATAAATCCTAGTTTTAATAATGGTGAAGTAGTAGTAGACTGTGTAACAATGGACGGTAATGGAGATGGAGAAGATAATTCCGAAAGTACTTTAACTTTTTCTGCAACTCAAGCAACTGCCAACTGCGGCGAACAAATTTGCGTGGATGTAAATACTAGTGGTTTTGCTAATGTTTTAGCTTTCCAATATGCTATGAATTGGGACGCTAATTTGTTAGGAGTTGCTACTGTACAAAACTTCGGTATAGCTAATATGGATGCCAGTCAGTTTAATGCGACTACTGCTGGTATATTGAGAGTAGGGTATGATGATGCTGGTTTAGTAGGAATTAATTTAGCTGATAATAGTCTTTTGTTTCAAGTATGTTTTGATTTGGCAAATGATGCTACTGGGAGCACAGATATTGTTTTTTCTGATAATCCTATTGCTATTGAAGCAATTGATGTTCAAGGAAATATATTGACTACAGATTTTCAATCAGGAAATGTAGTCGTTAGCTGTGATGCTGGCAGTGGAGATGGAGATAACACAGATGAAGATGGAACGGATGGTGATAATACAGGTGGAGACGGTACTGATGGAATGATGGACGGAGACAATGGAAATGCAGCTGATACTTTAGTTTTTTCAGTAGGACAAATAACTGGGAACTGTGGCGAACAAGTTTGTGTAGATGTTCTGGCGAATGGCTTTACAGATATTATTTCTTTTCAATATGCTATGAATTGGGATGCTGATTTATTAGGAATACCCACTATTGGACAATTTGGTTTGTCAGATATGGATGCTAGCCATTTTAATACAGCTACTCCAGGGGTACTAAGAGTAGGTTATGATGATTCAAGTTTACAAGGTAGAAGTTTGGTGGATGGGACTGTTTTGTATCAACTTTGTTTTGATTTAGCAACTGATGCTGTAGGAACTTCTGGAATTGATTTTTCAGCTACGCCGATAGCTATAGAAGTAGTCGATGTTCAGAGTAATATCCTAACACCAATATTACAAAATGGAACGATTTCGGTTGTTTGTATGGATACAACGGTAATGGATACGATGCCTCCATTACCTGAATTGCCTTTAGGTTTTAGTATTTCAGCAGATACTTCTAACTGTGGTGACCAAGTTTGTTTAGATGTAAGTGTTCAAGGATTTGAAGGTATTACTTCTTTCCGTTATTCTATTAACTGGAATGCTCAATTATTGGGTTCAGAAGAAATTGGGGAGACTAATTTAGAGGGTATCAGATTTGGCCCATTGGCACCAGGCGTTTTCTTTACAGAATGGATAGACCCAACTGGTCAAGGATTGACTTTGCCTGATAATGAAATTATTTATACCATTTGCTTTAATCAATTTACAAGTAATGAAAATACGGTAGCGGTTTCTTTTTCTAATATCCCTATTCCTATTCGGGTTACGAATCCAAATACCAGTAGTTTACGACCAGAACTATCATCTGGAGAAATTTTTATTACCTGTAATCCTGTCGATATGGATACGATGGTTGTGGATATAGCCGATTCTCTAAGTTTTTCAATTAATAACGCAGCAGGAAATTGTGCCGAACAAACTTGCTTAGCGATTACTGCTCAGGATTTTAATGATATTTTTTCTTTTCAATATTCTATTGCTTATAATGAAATTTTAGGTGCGGCGAGCGTACAAAATTTTGGTTTGGCAGGATTGAGCGCAGCTAATTTTAATTTAGCGGAAGCAGGAAGTGTGAGAGTTGGCTGGGATGATAGCAGTCTCGAAGGCGTATCGCTTTCAGATGACCAAGTTTTATTTGATTTATGTTTTGATGTGGGGGCAAATATTGCTGGAGGTTTTGAAGTAGCTTTTTCTAATACGCCCTTGGCTATCGAAACAGTTGATGCGGATGGGATGATTTTAAATCCTAGTTTTCAAGACGGTGCCTTAACTATTGTTTGTGAAGACACTACACCGATAGACACGACCACTACTCCCGAAACTTTACAATTAACTATTTCTGATGGAATGGTTAATTGTGGAGAACAAATTTGTTTAGATGTAAAGGCTAGTACATTTAATGATATTTTATCTTTTCAATATTCTATTAATTGGAATCCTACTGTTTTAGGTAATGCTTCTGTGCAAGGCTTTAATTTAGTTGGTTTGGGAGCAGGTAATTTTAATGTGGAAGTTCCAGGTGTTATAAGAACTGGGTGGACAGATGCAAATGTTGCTGGTGTAACGATGGCAGAGGATGCTGTTTTATATCAAATTTGCTTTGATGCTATTGGAAATACAGCAGCAACTACTGATGTTAGATTTTCCAATTTGCCACTGCCTTTTGAAACTTTAGATGGAGCAGCAGAAGCAATAGAGCCACAACTGCAAAATGGAACAGTAACGATAGAGTGTATGGTCATCGAACCGCCTGTAGATACGATACCAAATACTGGTGATGCATTGACTTTTAGCCTTTCTTCAACGACAGGAGATTGTACTGAACAGGTTTGTATAGAAGTGCGGGTTAATAATTTTAAGGATATGCTAACTTATCAATATTCTATGAATTGGGATGCCAATTTATTAGGACAAGCGAGTGTACAAGCCTTTAATATGGCTGGATTAACTGCTGCTAACTTTAATACAACTACATCTGGCGTATTAAGTGTCGGCTGGGATGATGCAACTTTTAAAGGAGTTTCCTTACCAGATAACCAAGTAATTTATCAAATCTGTTTTGATAATATCAATGCGGCTGTAGAAAATGTACCTGTTAGTTTTTCAGGGACACCAACTACAGTAGAAATAGTAGATAACCAAAATAATTTAATTGTACCTGAATTTGTTAACGGTAGCTTAACCATTACTTGTGATGACGTAAATAATGGTGAAAACCCTACTGTTGGAGATTTAATTTTCCGTTTAGCGCCTATTGTTGGAAATTGTGGTGAACAGCTATGTACTGATGTACGAGTAGATGGATTTAGGGATATATTATCTTTTCAATATTCTCTTGTTTGGGATGCGAATGTATTAGGTGCTACTTCTGTTCAATCTTTTGGTATTCCAGACCTTAATGCTGGTAATTTTAATCATAATACGCCAGGTATTTTAAGAATTGGTTGGGATGATACGTTCACTACTGGGGTCACCTTACCGAATGACCATATTTTATTCCAAGTTTGTTTTGATTCCGTAAATGAGCCTATTGATGATGCAATTGTCGGTTATAGTGGTACACCAACTTCCATTGAAGTCATAGACAGAAATGGACAGTTCGTATCGCCTACTTTTCAAGATGGAACAATAACGGTCAATTGTGATACTAATAATCCTATTGATGCGGACAATGATGGTTTTACGAGCGATGTAGATTGTGATGATAATAATCCAATTGTTTTCCCAGGAGCGACAGAATTTCCGAATAATAATGTGGATGAAGATTGCGACGGTATTGCCTTAATTATCGACGCAGATAATGATGGTTTTAATTCTAGTATTGATTGTGATGATAATAATCCAAATGTTAATGCTG
>JBGCFJ010000002.1:0-2479 GCA_045106885.1 Saprospiraceae bacterium | reverse complement strand
TTTGTCCTATTTGAATTGTTTTTTCCATTTAAAAATATAAATTAGTAGCGGATACAAAATAAGATAGGCATTTAGTGCTTGATTTCCCCACGAATTATTATTATTCAAATTATTTTTTCAGTATTATCAAGAGGTTAAATTAAACAACTATAAGAGCTCGGGCAAAATTAGTTTTAATGTTTTTTGACATGCTTTACACAACGAACAGGATTTAAATAATTAAAAATCAACATCTTCTAAATTTTGTTAATCCTGTCTAAAATTTAAGTTAATTCTACCTCTCTACTTAATTCGTGGGGCTTTAAATTCGTGGGAAAATCAAGCATGTCTCATCCAAAATTCCATCATCGACTACTCTTACCAAATTCAATCCCATACATCCGTTCCTTTACTTCTTTTACCGTTTCTATTATCCGCTGATTATATCGTAGAAAAGAGTTTTCTTCTATTAAAAAATCGTAGCTATTTTCTTTTATCTCAACAGAATCAGCAAAAATTTGAGCAGGGCCAAATTCAGATTTCTTTTGAAAAGCGGTAAACGCTAATTTATTATTGGCTAATAAAGATTTACTAATATTAATCGTTGATTGGTCTTTGCTGGCCACACCAATTTCACTATATTTTATAATACAATTTTTCGCCGTTAATTGACTATTTTCTCCTGCACTCAACCCTTTATCTCCCACTGAATTAACCAATACATTTTCAATGGAAATTTGTGCATTAGACACATCAATGGCATCATTACCTATTTTATCAAAAAAGCAATTCGTAATCTGCCCTTTCACAAAATCACCGTCAAAAGCATCTGCATAAATATCAGAAAAAATGACATCGTCCAATTCAAAATAGCTACTAATAATATTCAAGGCATCTTCGCATCTATTTTTTGAAAATGCACTATGCTTAATTTTGACAGGCGCTTGATAAAAATTAACCGCTCCACTTATGACCCAACCTGGTCTAATAGAACTAGATAATTGAACAAATTTACAATGCTCCACCAAAGAAGTATCTTTTGTATTTAAGACCAATAATCCCTCTCCAGCATTAGTAGAAGAAGTAAAAGTAATTGGTGCATTTTTCTGACCAATCAATCGTACTGGAGAAAAGGAAATAATCATGGTATTGCCATGCAATAAATCTATCTGCGTATCTCCGCTCATGTAAAAAGTATAGCCAGCTGGAATGATTAATGGTTTGGTTAACTGCCAAGTACCTGGTTTGCAAGTAATCGTCCGTTTGGCTTCATCAACTATCAAAAAATTAAAAGCTTTCAGGTTTGCTTTTTGCTTCAATAACACAACATCACTGGCTTCAATCCCTTGTTCTGTCCAAGGTAAAATGGGCGTAGTCAATACTGCTCTTGTCCCTAAAACACTATAATTAAGGGCTATTTTTTCAATATCTTTGATTCGGTCAAAACCTGACTTTCGTTTTTTCTTATTGACAAATAATCGTTGATAAGCATTATTTAGTGGAATCGTGACTGTTTTTCTAGCATGTCCTTCCACTAAAAGGGTCGTATCTACTTGACCAAATTTTCGCCCATCGTTAGTGCTTAGACCCAAAATTTGTAGTGGGAATTTTCGGTGGTTTTCTATACTTAAAGTAATCGCCTCATTCGTTTGTGCTTCAAAAAAAACATTCAAAGCATTTACTGGACGAAGTGCTTGTTGAATAACATATTGATTATTCAGAAATATTTTATCCTCCCATTTATAATCTGGAAAATTTAACTGCATCAAATTGATAGTTTGAGCTAGTTTTGGAAAATCTAATGCCTTTCTCAAATACGCATCTTTACTCACTTCTTCTAAAGCTTCTGCATAGGCCGCCATATAAGTAGCATCTTTTTCCCCATGTCGATAAAGAGAAGGATAGAAAGTTTTTAGCCCTGCATTACCATCAAAAGCAATGGGTTCTAATAAGGCGGTAATTGGATTATAATAAACTCTAAAATTATGCGCAATTAAGGCATGGTCTGCGCCGAATAAATTACTAATCGCATTATATTTGGCTAATAATGGGACATCAAATACTTCACTAATTTTTTTTGCGCCCGTAACATAATCTTTAAATAATCTGCGACCAATCGCTAATTGTTTAGACAAACCAGCATCTTCTCTAATACTAGTTTCCCCAAAAGGAAGAATTTTAGCTTCTGGATAATTAAAATGCGTCATATAGCCCAATTCCCAACTAGGCAAGCCTGCTTCCCTAAAATTGGCTCGCTCTTCCCATAAAGGGTCTTCATCAATTTTTAGAATTAGTCCTAGTTTTCGCTGGTTTCGTTCTATTAAATATTTATCAAAAAATTCTTCTAAGGCATAAATACCTAAATCTTTAGAAATAGTATTGGTGGGCGATTCCACTTTTAATTTCACTTTTACAAAATGATATTGCAAACTCAAAATCCCTTCCGCCTTTAACAATTGATGAAACAACCACTCCCCCGCATAATTTCTAGTTTTGGGGT
>JBGCFJ010000199.1:0-2863 GCA_045106885.1 Saprospiraceae bacterium | reverse complement strand
CAACCATTTATACCGCCTTTTTCCCTTCTAAGAAACTCAAAAAATGCGTCCATAATCCATTATGCAAGCATTTTTTGAATTCCTTAGAAGAAAAATTGACTGGTCTAACTGGCTAATTATTTTCTCCACTTTGCCTAAATCGTCCGATGACTGCGTCGTCGGATGATTTAAATCAGCTCATCGGACGACGATAGTCATCCGACGAGATGATTTTGCTCCCATATTGAGAACTTACGTAAAAGATTACCTCGCCAAAATCTCCGCCATTTTCACCATTTCATGATCTAAATCTTTTTTCTTTTTAATAGCATCCTTAAAAGCGGTATATTTTACCTTATTATTCACAATACCTGCCATTACGCCTGAACGACCTGCTAATAGACCTTCTACTGCATAATACCCCATTTGACTTGCTAACACTCTATCTGCTGCATTTGGCGAACCACCTCTTTGTAAATGACCAATGATAGAAACTTTGGTTTCATAATGTGGGCATCGTTCTTTAACTATTCTAGCAATTTCTTGTGCGCCACCGTTTTGATTGCCTTCTGCGACAATGACTAAGCTGAATAATTTCTTTCTACGAGCTCCTTTTTGAAGACTATTAATTAAATCTTCAATTGGTGTTTCTGTTTCTGGGCAGAATATTTTCGCTGCACCACTACCGATGCCAGCGTTCAAGGCAATAAAACCTGCATGACGACCCATTACTTCTACAAAAAAGAGGCGATTATGAGAATCGGCAGTATCTCTAATTCTGTCCATTGCTTCAATCGCTGTATTTACCGCCGTATCGAAACCAATGGTATTATCTGTGCCATATAAATCATTATCAATCGTACCAGGTACACCGATAATGGGGATATTATATTCCTTTTGGAAAATACTTGCGCCTGTAAAAGTGCCGTTTCCACCAATCGCCACAAGTGCATCAATGTCATTAGCTGCGATATTTTCATAAGCTAGACTACGACCTTCTGGCGTCATAAATTCCATACTTCGAGCCGTTTTTAGAATTGTGCCCCCTCTATGGATAATATTTCCAACCATTTTAGTTTCTAGTCGCTGAATATCTCCCTTAATCATGCCTTCATAACCTCTTCTAATTCCATATATGTGTAAATCGTGATAAGCTGCCGTTCGCACAACTGCTCTAATTGCAGCGTTCATGCCTGGCGCATCTCCTCCAGAAGTATAAACCGCAATTCGTTTAATAGTCGGCTTTTTTTCGCTGATTGTTTTTTCGTTAGCCATTATTTAAGTTTAATGATATGGTAATTTTTTTCAAACATCGATATTTTCAGTCTCTAGACTGGAAATCGTCATCTCGTCGTCTCCTGACAACCGTAATTTGAGCACTTAAATTATTAGACTTGTTACCCTTTAATAAATACTCCTCTGAAAATGTCTTTTCTCGCTATTTTGACTAAAAAAATGAGTCCGTAGCAGGGCTATGTACTAATTTTTTAAGCCAAACTATCAAGAAAATCCAAATTTCATAGAAGCACTTCTCAAAGAGTAACAAGTCTATTTATGAAAATCGACCAAACCATCAATAGGTTGTCGAATAATATTTCCTATTTGTAGACCACTTTTTTCAAGGCGTTCTATTAAAATATCTTTTAAAAAATAAGCAATAGAACCAATAAAATGTATGGGGTAATTAGTTGCCCCATCATATTTCTGGACTTGCCGCACAATAAAATTATCAAAAGCGTCGGCAACCAATTGATGCATAAAAGGATGCGTTTGTTCTTGAATGATAAATTTGGCAAAACTAGCTAAATAGCGATTACCTGATGTAGATTGGTAAACCTGTTCTAGCATTATTTTTTTAGAAATAGGCTGTTCTTGCAATAACTTATCAGATAATATTTTAGGCAATTCTCGATAAAAATGACTTTTTAATAATTGTTTGCCCAAATAAGCCCCACTTCCTTCGTCCCCCATGATAAAGCCAAGGGCAGGCACATTATCAATGATTGTTCGCCCATCATACAAGCAAGAATTAGCGCCTGTTCCTAAGATGCAAGTAATGCCTGCATCCTTTCCACAAACTGCTCTAGCAGCGCCCAATAAATCATTAGTCACGTCAATTATTGCATTTGGAAAAAGGACTTCAAGGGCATTCGATACTACAGCACAGGTCGCCTGATTCCAACAACCAGCGCCATAATAATAAACCGAATTAATGGTTTGATTAATAGTTTTATTCGTAAAAACCTTGCTTAATTCCTTCGTAATCTGTGCTGTATTCGTTAATACAGGATTAAAACCAATAGTGTTAATTGCTTCTACAGGCTGTCCGTTTTGGAGTAGTCTCCAATCTGTTTTCGTAGAACCTGAATCAGCAATTAATATCATAGTTGAGAATAGAGATTAGAGACCATTTTATTGAGAGAATAGAGACTAAATATTTGTTGTTAATGTTTGAACCAAGGGGTGCATCTCAAAATGTCGCATTAAAATTAATGGAACATTAAAAGTAGCTTAGACGGCTGGTCTGAGTAGGTATGCTAAGGCTACTCAGACCAGCCGTCTAAGCTACTTTTAATGTTCCATTAATTTTAATGCGACATTTTGAGATGCACCAATTATTTCGTTGTTTTCGCTGCTGCGCAGCGAAAGCTGGAGGAGTTTCGAGGGTGAAGCGGATTTTTAGTTAGGGATGAGGCAATTAATAATGTACCAGAAATGACGAGGTTATTTTTTTCCTCATCCCTTAGGCAGAGTACATTCAACTTTTCTATATTTGTGGAAATCATTTTTTATTTTGCAAAAAATAAGAATTAGGAACTAAGTAAAATTTAAT
Organism: Saprospiraceae bacterium; assembly: GCA_045106885.1. Classification (GTDB taxonomy): domain Bacteria; phylum Bacteroidota; class Bacteroidia; order Chitinophagales; family Saprospiraceae; genus JAFMDF01. The sequence continues at coordinate 51 of JBGCFJ010000199.1, read as the reverse complement.
TTTCAATTTTCAATTTCAAATTTTCAATTTTAAACCACCTTCGGCGGGAAT
>JBGCFJ010000198.1:0-4356 GCA_045106885.1 Saprospiraceae bacterium | reverse complement strand
TAACGCTTCTGTGGATTATAATGGTACTTATACTTTAATTGTAACGGACGGAAATGGTTGTAGCACAACTGGTGCAACTGAAATTACCACTATTTTAAATCCAGTAGCTATTCCATCAATTCAGTCCAATGGTCCTGTTTGTGAATCGGAAAGAGTCGTCTTATCTGTTAATGAATATGCTGGAGCTAATGTCTTATATACGTGGATAAAAGATGGATTAATTATTCAAAATAATGACAATCCTAATTTAATTATTGACCCTGCTACGCCAAGAGATTCGGGTCAATATTATGTGTCTATTACCGTAGATGGTTGTACTTTGTCTAGTTCAATTTATGAATTGGCCGTTTACGAAAAACCACAAATTACGATAGATACTGTTCCACCTGTTTTGTGTGCGATTGGGACGGAAGAATTGACCTTAAATGCGAATGTCACAGGCGGAATTGCCCCTTATAGTTTTGAATGGGTTGGACCGAATGATTTCTTCTCCGTTTCAGAAGACCCTATTTTGGTTAATGTGAATAGCACTATGGATGGTTCCTACACCGTTTTTGTGACCGATGCGAATGGCTGCCAATCTACTGCCTTTACGATAGAAGTAGATATTACCGAAAGTATTGATGAACCAATTTTAACGACCAATGGCCCGATATGTAGTGATGAAAGATTAGTTTTATCGACCCAATTATACCAAGGCAATCAAGTCCGTTATGAATGGATAAAAGACAGTATAATTGTAGGAACAGGTTCTACGAATGAGTGGACCATCTTCCCTGTAGATACCAGCGATTCAGGACAATATCAAGTTAGAATTATTGTCAACGAATGTGAGAATATTTCCGATTCGATTGAAGTCATTATTTATGATAAATTAACTGCTACGCCAAGTCATAATGGTGGACTTTGTGGAGATGATTTACAATTATTTACCAATCTAACCAATAGAGATAGTAATGCCCAATATTTATTTGAATGGTCAGGGCCTAATGGATTTGTTTCTAATGTAGAAAATCCAGTAATCGCTAATCCTGACTTAATTAATGAAGGCAGTTACGTAGTGAAAATTACGAATGAAAATGGTTGTACTTCTAATTTTGCGACCACTGAAGTCACGCTAATTAGTACTACTTTAGACCAACCATTTATTACCTATAATGGAGATATATGTGCGGGAGAACAATTGGTATTATCAACATTGCAACTTAGCGGTAGACGAGTCAATTATGAATGGTTGGGGCCAGATAGTACTTCTACATCCAATGGCGATTATCCTAACAGTCCGTTCTTAATTATTGACCAAGTAACGGCAGCGAGTAGTGGGGATTATCAAGTAATCATTACCGCAGATAGTTGTCAAACTTTGACCTCAGCTATCGTCTCGGTAGTCATTAATGCCATGCCTGAATTTGCGATAAGCAATAATGGGGTAGAATGTGTCTTACCGAATGATGACATTCAATTATTTGCGACACCGATGGATACGAATGCGGTGCTTAGTTACGAATGGCGAGGCCCAAATAATTTCTTCTCCACGGCACAAAATCCAGTCTTACCAAATGCACAAAATGCTTTGGCAGGCACTTATACGGTAACAGTCAGCAATGGCGGTGGTTGTCAAGTGAGTCAATCGACCGTCCTAGATATTTCGACCTTACCAAATCGGCCAATAATTAGTGCGAATGGGGCGCTATGCGAAGGAGAAAACCTTATCTTAACTGCACCATTTTATGCAGGGACAGATATACGTTATGAATGGATTGGACCAAATGGTTCAACCTTGGATAGCACTTATGCAGATAACCCAACGTTAAGTTTGGAAGGGGCAACAATAACCGCTAATGGGGATTATCAAGTTCGAGTAGTTATAGATGGTTGTGCCTCTTTATTTTCTGCACCTTTTGCTGTCGATGTCAATGCTGGTTTAACCGCAACAATTACTAGTAATAGTATAGCCTGTGTAGAAGTGAATGAAACCTTATCCCTAAGTTCAGAAGTAAACGGAGGAGAAGGCCCTTATAGGTACGAATGGATAGGACCAAATGGCTTTAATTCGGTAGCATCAACTCCTGTGTTAGCGAATTTAGCAGATGCCCAGTCAGGCACTTATACCTTAAAAGTAACAGATGCGAATGGTTGTGTCTCGAACACCGCAGAACAATTTGTCAATATCATGACGCAACCTGCTACACCTAGTTTAATACTTGGGGCAAATGGTTTTTGTGAAGGGCAAGAATTGATTTTATCTTCCAATATTTATCAAGGAGATTCGGTAAGGTATTACTGGCAAATTAATGGAGATACAACTGAAAATTATACCACAACTGAACCAACATTATTTATTAATGAAACCAAGGCAACTCAAAGTGGTTTGGTGAATGTGACCGTAGAAGTAGATGGTTGTTTATCGCAAATATCACCTGTCAAATTATTGACCATCAATGCGGTGCCAGCTAAGCCACAATTGGATTCCCTAATCGTTGCGTGTGAAGGAACAGAGATTCAATTGACAACTAGTACTATAGCCATGGGCTATAATTGGGCAGGGCCAAATGGCTTTACAGCAGCGGTTCAGCAACCAATGATTATAGGAAATGCCTTACTAGAAAATAGTGGTCAATATACTTTAAGTGTATTAGAAAATGGGTGTGAATCGGAGACGGCGAGTACCCAAGTGGTAACGATGGCTAGACCTAATCGCCCAAGTTTAGTAACTGCGACTCAAATTTGTGAAGGGGAGGCGATTGAATTAAATGTACCAAATCCAGCCCAAGGAAATACCTATCAATGGATAGCACCATCGGTTGCGCTTGATCAATTCCCAGCGAATCAAAATGAGGTAACAGATACCGTTTTATGGACCAGCAATAATCAGACAATTATTACCAATACAACCTATCCAAATTTATATGAATCGGGCGATTGGCAAGTAAGAGTAATTGATGAAAATACTTGTGCTTCTGAATTATCCTTAGTTAAAAATATTCAAATTACGACCTTGCCAGAAGTGCCATTATTATCGAATAGTGGTCCAATTTGTGAAGGCGAAACGGTGGAGTTGTTTTCTGGTAACGTAGACAATGCAAAATATGAGTGGTTTATCGTAAATACAGATATTGACCCTGCTAACTTTAGTTTATTCTCAACAAGTGAAGCGCCTACTTTTAGTGGCTTACCAGCAGGGACACAACAATTTTTCTTAACGGTATCAGTTAACGGTTGTCAAGCAGTAGAAGGTCAATTTACTGAAGTGGAAGTGAGCGCAATTCCTGAAGTTAGTTTACCACTTAATCAAGCTGGTTTATGTGAAGGTGATACCTTGAAATTAGACGCTCCAAGCATTGATAATGCGAGCTATAATTGGGAAGGACCGAATGGATTTATTTCCTTCTTAGAAGACCCTGTTTTGATAAATCCAACCGAATCGAATGAAGGAAGTTATCGCCTAACCGTTAGCAAAGATGGCTGTACCGCAAATACAGTAAGTACGCAAGTACAAATTAATCGACAACCAGAAACGCCGAATGTGAGTCATAATAGCCCTGTGTGTGAAGGCACACCGATTCAATTAACGGCATCGAATATTTCAGGCGGCGGCAATTTAGTCTATGAATGGACAGGGCCAAATGGTTTCACTGCCAATGTTCAAAATCCATTAATCGAAAATGCAGATAGTGTGAATGGTGGTGCTTATACGCTAAGAGTCGGCTTGGATGGTTGTTTCTCTTTACCATCTTCACCCATTCCATTACAAATCAACCCTTCTCCCGCACAACCAATATTGAGTGCCAATGCTTCGATTATTGACCCGCTTTGTGAAGGAGAGATTTTACAATTAACCACTGATTTTGATAATGAAGCGACCTATCAATGGGTTGGACCGAATGGTTTTATGTCTAATTTATACAATCCATTTATCAACGAAGTAACCGTTGGTCAAAGTGGGCAATATCAATTAACGGTTATCGTAGAAGATTGTCCATCGCCAATTTCGGCAATAGACATTGGCGTACAAGCCAAGCCTAATGCACCGATTGCGAGTAATAATAGTCCTGTTTGTGCAGATGGAGATTTGCAATTAAATGTAGTGAATGCCGACAGTTTAGTGACCTACGAATGGTTTAGAATTAATACCAACGAATTTGTTGGCGCAGGTGCGCCATTAATCTTAGAAGGGGTGGACAACCAAGATGCAGGGGAATATTATGTAGTCGCTTCTTTAGGAAATTGTGCGAGTGAAGTATTTGGAAAAGATGGAGCTGTTGCCCAAGCATTTACCGAAGTAACTATTGAAATACCAACTAGGGAGGTAGCTTATGCGGGGGATGAAATTTATTCTTGTGACCCAGAAGTCAA
>JBGCFJ010000197.1:0-6284 GCA_045106885.1 Saprospiraceae bacterium | reverse complement strand
ATTGATGTTGAAAAAGTAATATCTGAAATCAAAGAAAACTTAACAATTATTAAAACGATTGATAAGGATAATTTGAATGAAACAGAAGTAGCTACTTTTAAAAAAGAGTTATCAGAGGCGAAAGAATTGGCACTTGCTATTAAACGAAATCGCAGCTAAACCCTATTCGAATAACTGTGTTTGCACAAAAATTAGATTTGAAAATTAAAGGATTAACTGCCTACTGCCACTGTTTACTGCCTACTGATACCCCGCCGCCTGCAACTTAAACAACTCCGCATACTTCCCATCTTGCGCCAATAATTCTTCGTGACTTCCCAACTCCTTCATCTGTCCATTTTCTAAGAATAGTATGCGGTCTGCCATCCGAACGGTAGAAAATCGGTGAGAAATTAAGACTGCCATTTTTCCTTCTATTAATTCAGAAAAACGTTCGAATACTTCGTGTTCTGCTCGGGCATCTAAGGCAGCAGTTGGTTCATCCAAAATCAATAATTGGGCATCTTTCATATAAGCCCGAGCCAAGGCGATTTTTTGCCATTGACCACCAGATAACTCTACCCCTTTGGCAAAGCGTTTACCCAAAAATTGTTGGTATTTTTCTGGTAAATTATCAACAACCGTATCTGCTAAACTCTTATGTGCTGCATCTTTAATGACTGGGAGTTCTTCTATTTTTGGGATGTTTCCAATCGCAATATTTTCCGATACTTTCATCTGAAAACGTACATAATCTTGAAAGATAATCCCTATTTCACGGCGTAAATCTTTGAGGTCATATTCCCTTAAATCTTTGCCGTCTAATAAAATACGTCCTTCATTCGGTTCGTATAATCGAGCTAATAGTTTAACCAAAGTTGTTTTTCCTGCTCCGTTCTCTCCTACTAAAGCTAATTTTTGTCCTATTGGCAAATGAAAGGATAAATGCCGCAATGCCCACATTTCGCTATTTGGATATTTAAATCCAACATTTTCAAAAGTAAAGCCTTTTTGTATAGGTGTCGGTATTTTTCGGGATGCCCCATTTAAATTAATCATCGGTTTAATTTCAAAGAAACCAAATAAATCATCTAAATATAAAGCACTTTCACTAATGGTAGAAAAGCGATTCATAATGCTTTGTAGCATCCCTCGCATCCGCTGGAAAGACCCCGCTAAAAAGGTTAATGTACCGATAGTAATTAAAGCATTGACGGTCTGAATGATAATAAAAACATAAGCGCCGTAGTAAGCCAGTGTACCTAAAAAAGATAATAAACTACCAACTAAGGCACGATTAACTGCAATTTTTCGATTCTCGAGGTAATATTTATCCGCAATTAATTCAAATCGTTTGGCTAAAAAATCTTCTAAACCAAAAATCTTCACCTCTTTAGCCGTTTCGTCACTTGCTCCAATATACCGTAGATAATCTAATTCTCTTCGCTGTGGTGTCCAGCTTCTCGTCAAAGAATAACTGCGTCGATTAAAATGGGTTTCCCCTAAAAAGGAAGGAATGACCGCCACTATTAATAACAAAATTAACCAAGGATTAAAGGCTATTAAACCTGCCGCCAAGAAGCCTATCGTTATCATATCTTGTATCTGAGATAAAGATTGAGACATTAGAATAGTTCGACTATTCGTCTGCCTTCTGGCTCGTTCTAGTTTATCATAAAAATTAGCGTCTTCAAATTGATAGAGGTCTAAAGAAGCCGCATGTTTGATTAACTTAACCGATGTCGCATTAGAAAATAAATCCCCTAATAGACCATCAAATAAAGAAATCGCTCGGTTCAATAACTCCGATAAAATAGCTAAACCCAACTCTATTCCAACTAATATCCATAAATAAGTCATATCTTTTGCCGTCGTCATTTCCATCAAACGAATGACTTCATCAATAATCTCTTTACCTACCCATAAAATAGCCAATGGAATGGCAGATTTTATCAAACGCAACACCACATTGGCAAATGCCATTCCTCTATGCGTTTTCCAAATTAATTTGAAAAAAGGTGGCAAGTTTTTAAGTGCTGCAAACTGGTCTTTGAAGGAGACTTTTTCCGCTCCTTTCTTTTTTCTAATATGTCCGCCTACTTTTTCTTTTTTATTTTTTGCCATATAATACAAGGATTCAATTATTGAAGGATTGGCTACCCGTCTAAAGTTGGACAATCAAGTTTGGGACAGACAACGGAAAATCTATATTTTCTGATGCTCGGAGCAGCGAATATAGATTCGCTGTTGTCGAAAATGTCCAAGCTTAGACGGGTAGCCGAAGGATTGAAGCACATTAAGAGAACCAAGCACTTAATGTCCATATCAGGTTTCAAACGGTTACCTGTTCACCAAAATAGTTATGAATTATAAGTGATGAATACGAATACGCACAAGTTAATCAACAATTTTTAGCCTTTTTAAGTTTTCCATCAAATAAATTATATCAAACCCATTTCGCTTCCTTTCAATTCCCTATTTTCGTTATTATTTTCTAGTCTAAAATCACTTTTAATATGAATACACCCGAAGCGTGTTTTGCTACTTTAAACCTTGAACTCCCTCCGCCTCCAAAACCCATAGGCGTATATAAGCCTTTTTTGCAAGTTGGTAATTTTGTTTATGTTTCTGGACATGGTACCTTCCAAACAGATGGTAGTTTAATCATTGGCCGAATTGGAGAAGACATGGATATAGAAAATGGGAAAATAGCTGCTCAACAAGTAGGTTTGGCTATTCTTGCTACTTTAAAAGCTAACTTGGGTAGTTTAAATAGAATTGGACGAGTGATTAAGGTTTTAGGCATGGTTAATTGCATACCTTCTTTTGAAAAACATCCTTATGTCATTAATGGCTGTAGTGAATTATTTGCTAAAGTTTGGGGAGAAGAAAAAGGGATTGGTGTAAGAAGTGCAGTAGGTATGGGGTCTTTACCTGATGGTATTCCTGTGGAGATTGAGGCAATGTTTGAATTGGCATAGCTACAATTTAGGCTTGCCTATCATCAAGTAACTTCCCGTTACTTGATGATTTAAAATCACTCCAAAATTAATCAGTAATAGAAAATTGTTTGATAATTTTACTAAAACCACACTCAAATTAACTAGCAATATTAATTAATATTGGGGCGTTACTGGTTAATAGGGCTACCCATTTATTAATTCAAATGGATATTTTCTTCCAACTCGAATTCTTCCTCTTTTTTCCGATTGCTCCACCAAAAATAACCTAATCCAAATACGATTACATAAGGTGTTGCTAACATATACAAAATGCCATTATTTAACCCTTGTCCATCTGTTCCACCATTTTTCAAGTTACTTTCTGCTGACATTTTACACATCGGGCATTGTGCTTGTACGGTTGTGGTTATTGTCAATTGCAAACAAAAGACTAAGGAACAAAGGGTGATTAGTTTTATAATTTTATTTTTCATGATACTGGTTTTAGTATAAAGGAACTTTATTTCCCTTTAAAATCTTGTTGGGGAACTGAAGTTCCCCTGTACCTTTAATAATACGGTCTTAACATCAAGTAACAAATCGGTCCTGTAATCGCTACGTATAGCCATAATGGATAGACCCATTTTGCCATTTTTCGATGCCGCTCAATTTGCCCCGTATAAGCTCTGATAAAAGTAAATAAGATAAAAGGTAAAATGACTGCTGCTAAAACAACATGCGTTATTAATAGGAAAAAATAAACATATCGAATAGTACCTTCCCCACCGAATTTAGTCGCCTCTGTGGTTAAATGATAGACCACATAAGACAGTAAAAATAAGACAGATAAGCCTAATGCTAAGAAATTTGCCTTTTTATGCGCTTCGATATTTTTATTCTTGATAAAGTAAAAAGAAGCCATTAATGCAACTGCTGCTAGAGCATTTACAGTCGCATGAAACGGAGGTAGGAAACTAAAATCTATCCCTGTGTCAATGTGAATACGACGCATGACAACGACTAAAGCTAAGACCAATACAGAAACAATCGTTGCTGCGGTATTTAATTTTTTGGCTAATTGTAAATTAGGTTGATTCATTTTACAGACTAATATGTTTTTAGCTCCGTAACTTGTCCCATATTTTCAATCGGGATTTTAATCGGAGATTGTTCAGGAGTAATAAAATTCCTGATGTAAATTAATTATTTTTCTAGTTCTCGTTTTGTCCTTGCTTCTTCTGGTGGTGCTTGGGGCATTAAATTTGCGATATGTTCAATCAATTTACTAACTTCTTTATCGTTATTGATGTCATAGAAGAAACGAATGGTTGAACTTGTATCTACAATTGCTACGGTTGAACTCCCCGCATAAGCTTTGGCGCTATTTTCAGGAAAAGGGAACGCTTGAATAAACTGTTCCATTTGAGCATTTGTTCCTGTCAAAAAATTCCATTGCTTTTCTTCTTTGATGGCTAAAGTATTTACGTAATCTTGGACTGCCTTTAAAGCATCTGCTTTGATATAGGTATAGAATAAAATATCGTCCTTCTTATCAAATTGGTCTTGAATATTATACAACTTCTGCATACTTGCTTTACTTCCTTCTTGCTCCTTTAAATCCATAAAGTTTGCGACTATCACTTTCTCCTTCATAAAGTCATTATCCACCAATTGCCCTGTTTGGTTGACCATCTTAAAAGCAGGTGGTGTTCCTAAATTTTGGTCTAGTTCTTTAATAATAGCAATACGATACTTATAGCCTTCATTTAGATAATACCAAGATACCATTGGGAAACCTACTAGAAAAATTGTAATCGCTATTGTTCTAAAAATTCTACCCATTGTTTAATTGATTGATTATTTCAAGAGAAGTCAGACCGAAAAATATTTTTTCGGTCAAAAGTCAAATAGCAAACTTACACCCTATAAACAAAAAAAGGCGAGGTTTGTACCCCGCCTTTTTTCATTTTATTGTAATTTTTCAGTTTCTATTTTTTTGAGTAGCATCCCTTGGGGCTTTATTGCATCCTCTGAACTGACTTCATTCTTTTCTTTTATCAATTGTCGGCGTTCGCCCCAAGAATTTCCTTCTTGGAAAAAAGCAATCATTCCCCAAATCAATAAGGCAGTTGGTAATAATACACTCATTCGCAATCCTGGTACTTCATGTGCCATGTGCATGAAGTTATAAATAATGTAATAGGCTTTGTAAATAGATAATACGCCAATCACTACTGCTGCTGCAATCACAACTGCACTTACATCTTCCAAACCACTAATGACATGTCCTTTTTGTAAAAGCGATACAAATACTTCTATTAATGTAACTGCTGCTAAAACTGCACAGCCTTTCCACACTAATTTCTTTGACTCTTCATAACTATGATGTCCCATTTCTTTATATTTTGATTGGCATTAAATAATACCAATTAATTTTCAATAATAAATTTATGAACCAATATACTTCCTATAGTAGGTAGAATACTAGAAATACAAATACCCACACTAAATCGACAAAGTGCCAATATAAACCAATCTTCTCTACCATTTCGTAACCATTCTTTCTAGCAGCATATAAACCACCTCCGGCATTCAACATAATGATTAAAAGAAAGACAACGCCTGATAATACGTGGAATCCGTGGAATCCTGTAATAAAGAAAAATAAAGCGCCAAAAGCTTTTGGTCCATTTTCTTGTGCCGCAGCCACTCCCGATTCGGTTATGAATTTCCTTTGGATAAATCCTTCTTCATTTAATCTAAATCCAGGAAAGTCCATACCTGCTTCTGGTAGATTGTCGAAATCTAAATTTTTAGCAGCAACTGCTGAATTTGCATCTGCTAAGAATTTCTCCTCCGCTGTCATTTCATGACCTGCGTCACCATGTCCGTGTCCTCCTCCATGGTCATCTAAATGAGCATGGTGAATCAAATATCCCATACCTGGTTTAAAGGTATCATCTGCTGCTGCAGAACGAGAACCATCCGCATTTAAATACACCCCATTTTCTGTATGCGTGCCAAAAGGGTTTCGTGTAACAGTCATACACTCTTTATAAATCAAATTCGTCCATTCCCATGCTTGACATCCCAAGAAACCTGCACCACCTATTACCGTCAAAAACATCCAGAAAACAACGCCTCGCTGATTTTCCCTATGTCCTTCTTGTACGGCTCTAACCATTGTAACAGAACTCAAAATCAATAAAAATGACATGAATGTTACGAAAATCAAAGGTGCTCCGTGAATACCAAATGGAGCAGTAGAAAATACAAAATCAGGTACTGGCCAAGTAGGACTACTAAATCTCAATGCTCCGTAAGCAATCAAAAAGCCTGCAAAAGTAAAAGCATCAGAAACGA
>JBGCFJ010000196.1:0-5426 GCA_045106885.1 Saprospiraceae bacterium | reverse complement strand
TTTGCCAATTTAAGTTTAGTTTATCCACTTGCTTTTGTAAAACCCCTGCTGCAAGAGGTGAACGGCAAATATTGCCTAAACAAACAAATAATATTTTCATGATTGAATTGATAAATCTGGTAAGAATTTTAATTTCAAAATATGGCAGTAAGCGTATATGCTTACTCTGGGGAGATAGCTAAAGCGTAAATATATTGCTATCTCCCTAAAGTAGCTATTGCCGTTGCGTGAGTTTGAATTTTGCCACAAATTTATTTTAATGATGTTCTCTTTCTTTTTCCATCCATCCTAAATAGGGACTTAAATCGAATTCTGTGATTTCTTCCTCTTCTTCTAAATCCCAAAGGACTCTTGGTTTAGGTTTTGCCCATTTCCATTTCAATAATCGGAAATATGCTTTTATTTTAGTCATTTTTCAAAGTGCTTATTTTTTCTCTGTAATATAAGTTTTGATAATAAGAGACAAGTTGTTTTTTAATTTGATTAATGGGGCAAAATTAGTAGCAGATTCTGAATTAATATTGAATTTTCAATCCGTTTCTAAAAATATTTTACTTCTTTTTCTGTATCCATTTTTACATTAAAATTGCCGAGTGGAGCAAGGCTCAACACTCGGCAAACGGGGCTTAATAATTTTTAATTAAGCGAATAATAAAAAACTAAAAACCGTGTAAGGGCAACTAGAAAAATACTACAGGAACAAACCCTTACTTTTTGAACCTAGACTTTTTTTAAAAAGGAAATCACTAAAACCCACCTAAAAAAGTTAAAAACCGATGGATAGTAGTAGCCAATTGTCCTTAAGCTCGAAATTTAGTAAAATAAGGAGCAAGGAAAACTCATATTTTATTCATCTTCTTTTAAGTAACCATATAAATCAATCTCTGAATCATCTTCTTCTTCAATCAGCATATATATATTATGCTTATTGAATTTTTTATTCCCACTCTTTTTCCGCTCTTTAATTCTGACTTCGATTTTATCGTTTTTGAAATTGGTTTCTTTCTTTTTGAAGGTTTTCTTGCTTTTCATGATGAAATTTACAAAATTTTAAAAAGGTTATAAATAATTATATGACAAAGAAAAGGGGCAATTCTGAATTAAATATGAATTTTTCAGGTTTGATAAATATTTTTTTTTGAAGTGCCTATTTTTCAGATTTTATTCAGAATTGGTCAGTAACATTGCATCAAAATTGATACCCAATCTGGATTGTCAAGTGGCTCAAGTCATAAGATATCACTCGGCAGTTTCCAGATTAATTTTGAAAACTTTTTCAATTACAAAATGATGATTACTCAAATTGGTAATAGATATTCAGAAACAGAATTAGCAGAATTCAAAGCTCTTATAGATAAGAAAATAGAAAAAACGGAAAGGCAATTAACATCCCTCGAAGAGCAATTGGCTTACGCAGCTGAATCTAAATACAATGAGGGCGACTGGATGGATGATTCTTCTAATAATACAGATATTGAAATGTTAGAAGTAATGGCTAATCGACAGCGGAAACATCTCTTAGATTTACAGAATGCCTTACAACGTATTTACAATAAGTCCTACGGAATCTGCATCATTTCGGGAGAATTGATTGACAAAAGACGACTCATGGCGGTGCCTACAACGACTAAAAGTTTGGCAGCAAAAATGGATAATGGTCGCATGGCAATAAAAAAAACGTATAAACCAGAGGCTAGACCTAAGGCAAGTACTCCTAAAATTATTTCTAAAATTATCCGCAAATCAGTAACAAAACCGGTGGTGGCTAAAGATTGGGATACCGAGGATGACTTAGACTTAGAGATGGACAATGAATTTGGATTAGCTACAGAAGTAGATTTTGATAGTTATTCTGGTGAAGATTTAGATTAAAAACGAGTTAACCTTAAGAACTACTATAAGCCCTTAATCGAGGCATTTCATAAGCCCTCAATAGGCATTAGTTCTATAAGCCCTTCGCCTTGAATCATGGATAGAACATCTCAGAATTTTTTTTTCATGAACTGGCGTTATTTATTTTTTCTATATAAATATATTAATCTTCTCTGCCGAGTTAGCTGTTCCAGCTACTCGGCAACCTTTTTGAAGGCAGATGAGAAGGTGCTTGTTCTAGATTTTTATTTCTAATCCAGAAATAGATTATCTGGTTAACCAAATTAATCATAAAAACTTATGAAAAAAATACTTTTTCCTACTGAATTTGCAACTCATGCTCCTGAGGTCTTTAAATATGCTGTAGAATTGGCGCACGTTTTTAAAGCTCATTTAATTTTATTACATGCTTATGGTAAACCTGAATACGGATTACCCACAGATGAGCAGTTGGAGATAAGAAGAAATTCGGTGAAAAATAACATGACAAAATTTGTGCAAACACATCTTCCAGAGGAATATCGAGAACAAATAAAAATGAGCTATGTAGCAAAAATTGGTTACCCTAATCATGTTATCCTAAAAGTGGCAAAAGAAGAAGAGGTGGATGTAATAGTTATGGGGATGACTGATAAGGGTAAAACTATAGAAACGATTTTTGGTACTACAAGTAAGGATATTTTAGCTAAAGCAGCATGCCCTGTTTTAGCGATTCCACCGTCTGCTAAATTTGAAGGTATTCATAATATCGTTTACAACGCTAATTTTGAATTTAGAGATTTGGAGGCTATTAACTATTTAAAATTATGGTCTTCTACTTTTGATGCAGCTATTCATTGTGCCCATATATCAGAAAACAAAGAAAAAGAGCTGTTAGCGAGAAAGAATATGGTGCTACTTAGTGGTGCCTGTAAAGAGCAGGGAATGATGAATTTTGAAGTCATTTCGGGGGTATTAAAGCAGGTGATTGATGGTTATGCAAAATCTAAAAAGGCAAACATTATTGCCATGTTTTCTTATAAGCGCAATTTTGTCGCTAGACTATTAGCATCAAGTGCCGTAAAAGGGATTGCTCGAAATATATCCACTCCTCTTTTAGTGATTAAAGATAGTCGACTAAACTAAAAAAGAACGTTAATCTAGGGCTAATGACATGCCCCTTGTCAGCCTAAATCCATTACTTAGTAAAGATTTTTTATATTTGGCGGTATGAAAGTATTAATTGTAGAAGATGAACAAGAACTACTTGATTTAATGTTGCGATACATGAAACGAGAGGGCTATGTCTGTGAATATGCGACCACCTTTAGAGAAGGGTATAAGAAAATCAATAATCACGAATATGATTGTGCAGTCGTTGATTTGAATTTACCTGGTGGGGACGGGCTTAAATTAATTAAGATACTAAGAAAAGAAATGCCTGAGACGGCAACGATTATTATTTCTGCTAGAAATACTTTGGATGACCGTATCAATGGGCTGGACGTTGGAGCAGATGATTATTTGACTAAGCCATTCAATTTATCGGAACTAAATGCTCGCATCAAAGCTATTTTGAGAAGGAAGACCAATCAAATGAGCAATGAGTTGATTTTTGGAAGTTTACTGATAGATTTAGATAAACGGTCTGTTGTTGCCAATGAAACTACTTTAAAACTCACTAAAAAAGAATTTGATATTTTGGTCTATTTAGCTAGAAACAAAAATCGAGTTGTTACAAAAGATAGTATTGCAGAATATTTATGGGGTGACTATATGGATGATGCTTTTTCCTATGATTTTATTTATGCCCACGTTAAAAATCTTCGAAAGAAATTAGTGCAAAACGATTGTGGGGATTATTTAAAAACCGTCTATGGGGTAGGCTACAAATTCATTAGCAATTGAACAAGATAAATTGGCTTTATACCTTCGTTACTGCAATTGCCATATTTACAGGATTAGGAATGGCAAGCTATTTTTTTCCACAACAAATTCTTCTAATTGCTCTAATTTACCTAATTCCGTTACTTATTTTAGGCATAGGGTTTCGCATTATTACCAATCGGCGTATTCAAGGCGTCCGCAATCAGTTAACACAGATTATTGAAACACTAGAAGAATTTGATGTAGATGAACCTAAGAAGGTTATTTTTGAAAAATCGTCCTATCCCCTATTCAATGAAGTAAACGAAAGTATTTTAGAATTAATAGAGCGTATTCGCAGTAATTATCAGGCAAATCGGCAGTTTACTCAGAATGCCTCGCATGAATTACAAACACCTTTAGCCATCATTAAAGGGCATGGAGAAATACTACTCAATTCTCCTCATTTAAAAGAAAAAGAGGTCACCTCCTTAGGCGTAATTCTACAGAATACTAATCGTTTGGCTAAATTGAATCACGCTTTGATTCTACTCTCAAAAATTGAAAACAACCGCTATTCGGATGTAGAAACGGTTACTATCCAAGAAGTAATTAGTGAGATGTTAGCTAATTTTAAAGATTTGATAAACTTGCAAGAAATCAAAATAGAGAAAGACTTTGGACAGGGACTAACAGTAGAAATGAGTGAAACTTTAGCAGAGATTTTATTTGCTAATTTATTTCAAAATGCGATTCGATATAATGTAGAAGATGGGTTTATTCGGGTTCAAATTAAAGATAGAACCGTCACTATTTCCAATTCTGGCGAAGTCTTAGAAGTTGCACCAGAAAGCCTTTTTAAAAGATTTAAACGAGAATCGACAGTAGAGGAAAGTTTGGGCTTGGGCTTGTCAATCGTTAAACGTATTTGTGACTTGTATGAGATAGAAGTAACCTATCTTCATCAGCATGGATTGCATCAGTTGGTGCTTGTTTTTCCTTAAGGGTAATTAAACAGTATTATTTCTCTTGGAAGTTAGAGTGAATAAACACAAACGAGGTGTTTCAAAAATGGCGATTTACCTTTAAAAGGTGGTTAACTGTATATTTTGGGTTTCTAAGATTATTTTTTACTTTTGGCTTGTTTCCACACCGATAAAATATAGTGTTTCATAGTGTGACGGACAGTTGCTAAGATTTTGGCGACTGTTCCGTTTTTAAGATTTCATGTTGAAGAGCACCTTACATATAATGGATAGAGAAAAGAATTAGTAATTATTGCTAGCCATAGTAATCTCATAGTTTTGTAGGAGGAGGTCTTTGGCAAGTATTTCCTTCTTTTTCACTTTTAGACATTGAACATTCTGTCCCAAAGTGTTGCAGACTGACCAAGTACCAGGCTTTTTTAATTTCTCTTACCTTGTTGAATTTCAAGTGATTAGAAATTTGGAGTAATTTGTAAATTTCCCAAAATTCGGCTATCTTGAAACCTTTTACCTATACTGTTCAATTATTCATAAAAAAGGCTAGTTTCCTGTCTTTAAAGTCAACGCTAGACAATATTTAATTTGGCAGGAAAAAGAAAAGGTACATTGTCTTGTAGCTAGTTACAGGTCTAAGAAGTGGTTACTCAAAACCCAAACCGTTCCCGATGTCATCCCAATTCCTCCAAAGAAGGATAAAACCGCTCCTCCTGAGGCAACACTATC
>JBGCFJ010000195.1:0-3265 GCA_045106885.1 Saprospiraceae bacterium | reverse complement strand
GTGCGGTGAGTAAAACAGCGGAGCATAGTAATACTAGGGTGATTAGTTTATTCATGTTAGTGTTTTTTATTATTTGATGGAGCAAAGGTAGGAAAAGAAATGAAGATTTGAGTTTGGGGATTTTGAGGATTTTCTGATTTTAATTCAAGTTGAAAGGTGATGATTTGTGTTTTAAAATTCGTCTTTTCTAAGAATTCCTTAAACAAATTATTATCATTGTGAACATTTATTATAGAAAACAAGTAATATGGAAAAACCTGAATTCAAATTTTCTGAAATAATTAGTATATTGGAAACAGATTGTCCGCCAAAAGAATTTGAGCAAAAAGAAACTAAAGCTTTTCGGTGGGTGTTTGAAGCTATGGAGAATGAATTAAATTTTTCACCTCAATATTTGAAAAAGCCAGCTAGATTTCAGAAGCAACCTCCTGATATTAAATGTAAAGCAGTTGGACTTTCTTTTTTTTCAACTGAAGAAAATGCTAGGATGCGATTTAATATCCTTACTGCAAGAATGTTAGCCTCTGTTAAAAATAAGGTTGGAGAAAATGTGGCAGCGGGTATTATTTATGAAAAGGATGGAGTAAGTGATATTCCAGATAAAAAAGGGCATTTTACTTTACATCCTTATCTCGGAGAAAATCTAATAGCTCAATTTAAAATAATTGGAAAACTTTAACCTACAGGAATACTAAAATGGAAAAATTAAAAAGTATAGAACTTCCGAAATTAGGTTTTAGCCTAAAAAAGATGGGGGATTTTCTTTTTCATGAAGGCCCCATACAATCTCATTTCATTAGTGATAAAGATGAAGACTACCTCTTTTTCTGGGCGGATGTCATTGGTAATATTAATAGATGGATGGTGGTAAAAAGCAATCCTAACTTATTACATTCATTTTTTACCAAAAAAATCAACACGAAAGATTTAATAACAAATAACCTTGAAAATTTCGTTTACTTTATTGATGTTAACCAATCGGGAGAGTGGGAAAAAATACAATTAGTAGCTAATTTAGATATTCCCAAAACATACTATCCTTCTAAAGATTCTTACTATATAGCAGACCACTATGAGGCTTATGCTCAAGAGTTAAGTACCTATTTAATGCATTATTTTGCAAGAAAAGAAAAAATCTATTCCTCCAATGAATTAGAATTAGTCGTTGTACAAGAGCCCAAATCATCTTATAATCCACTAGCGGGATAAATTGGCGGGATTTTACGAGCGACCTTTTTATGAGAAGCGTGTAAACCTATCCAGAATCGAACTGGAATCTTCTGGCTCAAAACCAGACGTAATAACCATTATACCATAGGTTTAATTGGGTGTAAGACGAGACTCGAACTCGCATCTTTCATCTTCACAGGATGACGCATTAACCAATTATGCTACCTACACAGTCGGGAAGGCCCGAATCGAACGGACTAGTCCATGTTTCCAAAACACAGATGCTTAAACCTTACATCCGCAAGCGGTGCTCTTCGTTGAAAAGATTTCTCAAATCTTTTCTGCTGCGCACCACTCCGTTTACTACCCGATATAAAAAAAGCCTTGCAGAGACGAACTCTACAAGGCTTTTTCAGTATTGCACATACAATAACCGTTACCATAGAGTTGCTCTATCGTTTATCGGCTGCGGTTGATGTGTATTACTAAAATTCATTTTTTATTATTTTAAATGCTTATTTTTTATTGATTGTTTTATAGGATTCGAGGGTATAACTTTTGTTTTTTGGAAATAGTTCCTTTGGTGGTGATAATTAATTGAATAATGCGGATTATATTAGTAAAAATTATATTCCGCCAAATGTAGGGTAAAAACAGTAGATTTCGCTACTTATAAATTGATAGGTAGCGAAATGTATAGTTTTTAAGGTAGATTTCGCCACTTATCCTTTTTAATTACTTTATGTAATCCTGTCATTCTGTAAATAAAAAGCACCGAATCCAAAAGAATCCGATGCTAATAACCCCAAAAATATTAAAGCTATAATTTTAAATTGATTGTCTTTTATCGGCAAAAAGCACCGACCTCCAAAAAAGAACCCGATGCTTTAAAACTCGTAAATAATAGCGTTTCATTTTTTAAAACCTAAAACTCAATCCCAAACTCACAATATCCGCCTTCAACCCAGTACTCCGTTCATAATGACTATATTTCAAATCAATACTTTTCAACATAAAAATCGGACGTTTCTTGAAAGGCAATTTAAAACCACCAATGCCACCTGCGGGCGAATACCGAATACCTAAACCATAAGTCTGACTATCCAAAGCAGCTAAATCGTAATCAGAAGTGCGGAATTCGTCGTTGACCAAGTGTTCTTTATAAGGTTTAAAATAATCTACGGCTGTTTGGGTATGATAGCGATAGAAAGGATAAACCGATAAAAAGCGATTGATTTTGACGGGTAATTCTATACTTGCGGTATGGGCAGTCATGCCCCAATCATCACGGTAATAGCGGTAGTAAAAGCGAGCGATTAGATTTTCTAAAACATGATAATTTAAGCGTATCCCAATTGGGATTTTTAGTCGTGAACTTGGAAGGATTTCTATGCCAGCTTGATTCTGTTCTTTGAAAAAGACTCGATGAAAAGGCGTAGACAATAAACCATTCATATAAGTAGCCTCTAGTTGAATAGACGCTTGCATTCGTTTATTTAAGACCTGTGAAATCGTCAAAGACGCATTATAAGATTGCCGTTTATTGGTAGGTAAACTGACTTGTCGTCTAATTTCTCTTGGGAAAAAGAATTCCCATTGGTCAATGAAAGCTTGGGCATTTAAACCTATCGACGTATTCTGACTTTTAGACGTCCAATTATAATTAATGCCTGCTGTCAAAGATTGGTAATCATACTCAGTACTGCCACCAAATCTTGCGCCCCAAGTCTGTTGGTCATCTATTTTATAAGAGAACCCAATATTGCCATGAACCCTAGTATCATGCAGCGAATCAGAAGATACTTCGCTGTCAATCGCATCCGTAGAAGCCGAAGAGTAAAAATCTGCACCGCCATCAATTTTCAATTTTAACTTCTCATTCATCGGTACGGACAAAATCACTTTACTCGTATAATCGGTCAATAATTCTGTACCAATACCGCCTGTTACTGCCGAATTATTGCCATCTTGTTGGTAATAAGACGCTAAAATATCCAATTCAATCGGTTCAATTTTAAAACTCGGCAATGCCGTTGAATCTAATTCAATTTTTGGGGTTTTATCCTTTTTGGAAAACACATTAAAGCGATTCCAT